>CAJQSS010000011.1 GCA_905616385.1 uncultured Candidatus Nitrosopumilus sp.
AATTGATAATAAATTCACATAGTTTACTAATTTTTAACACTAATCTATTTTTCCATTAATGATAAATTTTCAATCTAAACTTATACTATCTATTTTATACCTGAATAGTTTTTTCCTTATATGAGTAAAATTCCTATGGTTGATGATTCCATTCCTGATCAATTACAATGTACGAATTGTTTACTTCCTATGCAATATCAGGAAAAAAAAGATGGAAAATTTCTTTGGCAGTGTTTTAAATGTGGAAAAAAAATTTTTGTTTCTGAAAATATTGATGACAGTGTGGAAGAAAGTTGGAGTCCTCCTAGATAATGGAATCATTTACAAATGATGATCATAAATCTAAAAATTTACAATTTGATAATTATAGATCCTTAATTTCTGCAGAAATTGAATTAATTCAACGAGTTTTTGAGATTAGACAAAATTTTTCTGATTCTGAACGTCTTGTTGAGCCTATTTTACAACGAATTCGTAAAATAAGGTCTGAAAAATCACTTTTGGAAAAAAATTTAAATTTAATCTAATAATATTATGTTGAAGATTGTGTTACACAATCATTGGAACAAAATTCATCTTTCATACTGTAAAATTCCTTACCACAATGAATGCATTCTCTAATTGTTTTCATAGCAATAATTATTTTTTAGAAATATAAGATTTTCTTATTTTATTAATATAGTGCTAATTTTCACCTACTTCAAATTTTAAATTAATTTCACGATTGTTTAAATCAGGTAAAAACTACATTGATTTATGGCTACCCAGATGACTTCTGCTAGACGTGGTGTTGCTACTGATGAAATGAAGCAAGTTGCAAAAGACGAAGATGTTTCGTTGGATTGGTTAATTCCAAAAATTGCACGTGGTTCCATAATCATTCCAAGTAATAACGTTAGGCCTCAAAAAATACATAATGTGGGAATTGGCAAGGGTATGAAAACTAAAGTTAATGTCAATATTGGAACTTCTACTTTGAATGTAAATTTAGATGAAGAAATTGAGAAAGCTAAAGTTGCAATAAAATATCATGCTGACACTATGATGGATCTTAGTGATGGTGGTGATGTAAAAGCAATTAGACGTTCTCTTTTAGAAGTTGCACCTATTACTTTTGGAACTGTTCCAATTTACGAAGCTTACAACTATGGTGTTGAAGTTCATAAAAATCCTTTGAATTTAACCGAAGATGATTACATCAAAGCATTTGAAAATAATGCAAAAGATGGGGTTGACTATACCACTGTTCACTGTGGAATCACAAAAGATATTGCAAAAAGAATTCTTAAAGTTCAACGATATGGTGGAGTTGTGAGTAAAGGTGGTACAATCACTGCTGCTTGGATGCTAAAACATGACAAAGAAAATCCATACATCACTCATTATGATTACATGCTGGAAATTGCCAAAAAATATGATGTGACATTTAGTCTTGGAGATGCATTAAGGCCCGGCTCGATTTTAGATTCACATGATGAATTACAAGTACAGGAAATGATCAATATTTCTCAATTAACAAAGAGAGCTCATGAACAGGATGTCCAAGTAATGGTTGAAGGCCCAGGTCATGTTCCATTAAATGAAGTAGCTGCAAATGTTAGATTAGCTAAATCTCTTATTGGTGATGTACCTTACTATGTCCTTGGTCCTTTAGTTACTGATGTTGCTTCTGGACATGATCATATTGCAAGTGCGATTGGTGCTGCAATTTCAGCAAGTGAAGGTGTAGATCTTTTGTGTTATCTAACTCCTTCTGAACATTTGGCATTACCAAATGCTAAAGAAGTTAAAGCTGGCTTGATTGCTTATAGAATTGCTGCTCATGCTGGTGATCTTGTAAAAATGCGTGATAAAGCCATTAAATGGGATATGGCAATGACTGAAGCTAGACGCACATTGGATTGGGAAAAACAGATTGCTTTATCAATTGATCCTGAAGAGGCTGCAAAAATCCACAGTAGAACTGGACAACATCCTGGAAATAATGTCCCTTGTACTATGTGTGGAGGTGCATGTGTTTACATGATGTTGCCTCAACAAAAAAAGTATGATAAAGAAAATGGAAATTTACAACAGATTGAATAATATTTTGTCCAAACTAGGAACTGTTTCATAATTTTTTAATTCATTAGCATTAATCCATTTGTACTCTGAATTTTCCCAATTGAGTTTAATCTCTGTCTGTTTTGTTTCAAATAAAAATGGAAATACTACCCATTCATGATTTTTATACTGAGGTGAAGAAATTTTTATTTTTTCTATGGATTTAACAAGTGTGATTTTATTTTCTACTATTCCTATTTCTTCAAAAATTTCGATTTTTGCTCTATTTATTGGGGTTTCCTCTTTTTCAATAATACCGCTAACTCCTGACCATAACTCCTTCATTGATCTTACTTTATCACTTCTTTTTAGAATTAATAATTTACTTTTATTTTTAATAAAGGATGTAACTATTTTCGTTGAACGCATTCTATTTATTTTTCAACAGCTTTTACCATCTTTGAGAGTTTTTTATATGACTCATCAAGGTTTGTATGTTTAGAAAGTCTTTCTTGACAATTTTTGATATACTCAACCACCTCTTCTGTTTTTGATTCTTGAACTGATGTGAGTAGTCTACCTATATCTTTCCAAAGTTCTTCTGCCACTCTTCTAATTTCTGGATTTGCAATAATTGTTTCAATTAATTCTGGAGTTTCTGTCATTATACTTTCTGCTAATGTTTTTTGAACTCTAAATGTTGTACCTGACATTTTTTCTGTTAATAACATTTTTTCATCTTTTGAAATAATATTTGCAAAAACTAAATTCATTAAATGAGTTAATCCTAATATGACGGCAATTTTTTTGTCATGTTCAATTGCATCAATTGTAACAAAATTTGCTCCATTGAACAATTCTTTTGTAACTGTTAATTCTTTCTTAGCATCTTTAATTGGAACTGATATGATGTTTTGACCTTTGATTGTTTTTATTCCTGGACCAAACATTGGATGAATACAAATTGGATTAATTTTATCTGGCATCTTGGATAATGATGATACAACTTTGGATTTTTCTGATGAAATTTCAATAAGATAAGTTCCTCTTTTCATTTCTTTTGCAATTAGTCTAATTATTTCTGGAGTTCTTCTTGTTGGTGTACATAAAACAACATAATCTGCTTTTAGAATTGCACCTACTAATGATTCTGATACTATGATATTTTTTCCAAAATTATTACTTTCTGAATCATATCCTGTTACTTCATACTCTGAACCTGAAAAATATTTTGTGAACCATTGACCCATTTGACCTCCTGCACCAATAACTGTAAGTTTTTTCACTATCTATCACTCATCATATTGCCTAGTATATGCATTCCTTCCATTAGTGTTTTCTCCTCTTGGCATACTGATATTCTAATGAAATTCTTATAATTTCCAAATCCTTCTCCTGGAGCTACTGCTAATCCTTTTTCTAGTAAATTATTGGCAAATTCTACTCCGTCAAAGTTCTCTTGATTGATTTTTGCAAAAATGTACATGGCTCCATCTGGAATTATGAATTCTAATCCCATCTCTTTTGCTTTTTCTGATAATTTATCTAGTCTTTTTTGTATTATTTTGGAATTATTTGTTGTATCTGCATCTAATGCTTTCATTGCAACATATTGAATTGGTTCTGAGACATTTGTTAAACAAAGTGCCTCTAACTTAACCATTTTTTCTATAATTTGCTTAGATGCTATTCCATAACCTACTCTAAATCCTGTCATGGCATGTGATTTTGAAAATGATTGGGTCACAATACTTTTCTCATAATTATAACTTAGAATACTTTTCCAATTTGTTTTTGCATACTGTGAATAAATTTCATCACTTAATACATAGAGGTTATTTTCTTTTGCTACTTCAATTATAATATCTTGTAATTTTTCTGGTAAAATTTTACCTGTTGGATTATTTGGATAATTAAGAACAATCATTTTTGTATTTGTATTAATTGCATTTTTAATTTGGTTAATTGATGGTTCCCATTTTTCTTCTAATGTTGTATTTATTGTTCGTACTTTAATTCCTGCATTCAATGCACAATCTTTGTATGCTGGCCATGATGGTTCAATTACGATCATCTCATCACCTGGATTTAGTAATGTACTGATTGCTGAAAAAATTGAGAATCTTGCGCCTGGACTTACTATAATATTTTCATCTGTAACCTCTACATTGAATTTTTTTGAAACATATTTTGCAAGTGCTTCTCTAAAAATTGGCATTCCTTTTGCTTGCCCGTATTTCATAAACCCTTTCTCAAAAACTTCTGTTAATGATTTTTTAACAATTTCTGGTGGTAAGAAATCAGGTTCCCCTACTTCCATGTGTATTATTTTTTTACCCTTTTGTTCAAGTGATTTTGCTTTTAAGAAAATTGAAAGATGTGTTTGTTTATTTTCTGATTGAACTTTTATTGACTCATTTAATAAAAAATTTAAAAATTTTGATGCTAATGTTTCATCCAAACCTATTTCTTTAGATACTTGAATGATCTTTCCACGTAAATTATCTTCACGCTCTTCATCAGTAACTCCTTTTCCAATATTTTTTTTAACTTCACCAATTTCTTTTGCAATATCTGTTCTAGTTTTTAGTAAATTGATCATTTCTAATGTAACTGCATCCATTTTGTTTCTAAGATTGTTGATATCTGACATTTTTTTATAAAGTGGGTTTGATTGCACCTGTGATAAGTGCATGATCTGCTATGGTTAGAGCTACTAGTGAATCAACTACTGGTGCTGCTCTTGGTACCACACATGGATCATGTCTTCCTTTTACTTGAAGTATTGTATTTTTTTTATTTTTAATATCTACAGTACTTTGTTTTTGAGCAATTGATGATGCTGGCTTAAATGCAATTCTCATTGTAATTGGCATTCCATTTGAAATTCCTCCTAGTATACCTCCTGAGTTATTAGTTTTTGTTACAATTTTTCCTCTTTTCATTGTGTACAAATCATTGTTTTCTGAACCAAATAATTCTGAACCTCTAAACCCTGAACCAAATTCTATTCCTTTTACTGATGGAATTGAAAAAATTGCTTTACTCAAGTCTGATTCTAATGAACTAAAAATTGGTTCTCCTAGTCCTACTGGTACATTTGTTGTAATTGATTCAATTATTCCACCTAGAGAATCTCCTTTCTTTTTTGCATCTAAGATTGACTTCCTCATTTTTTCAGCTGTTTTTTCTTCGGGACATCTTACTTCATTTTTATAAATTATTTTTGCCATTTTTTCATTGAATTCTTTTTCCATCTTTATTTTTCCAATTTGTGAAGTAAATGAATTTGTTTTAATTCCTAATGTTACTTTAAGTAATTTTCTTGCAATAGCACCGCCCATTACATGTGTTGCCGTTAGTCTTCCTGAAAATCTTCCTCCTCCTCGATGATCATTATATTGATTATACTTCATCATTGCAGGATAATCTGAATGACCTGGTCTTAATTTTGTTTTTAAATTTTCATAATCTTTCGATTTTTGATCTGCATTCCAAATTAACATTGTAATGGGTGCACCTGTTGTGAAGCCTCTGAAAATCCCTGATAATACTTCTACAATATCTCCTTCTTTCCTTTGTGTTGAAATTAAATTTTGACCTGGCTTTCTTAGGTTTAACATCTCTTGTATTTCTTTTTCATCTATTTCCAATCCTGCAGGACATCCATCTAATACTGCTCCAATTGATCTTCCATGACTTTCACCAAAACTTGTTAAGACAAGACGCTGGCCAATAGAACTTCCCGGCAACACATGATCTATGTTAAGTGATGTTTATAATTCCTCGTGGTTTTAGCAAAAATTCATCTATTGTTGATATTTGCTATTGTGAGTGAAATTGATGATTTTTCTATCTATCTTGAGATTTTTTTAGCTTTATTGGGTACTTTTTTTTGAAAATTTTCTATATCCTTTCAATTTTTGCGCCTAATCTGTTCATTTCCTCTATGAAATTGGGATATGATACTTCCACTGATTTTGAATCCGTTACAATACAATTTCCAATATATGTTCCAGCAATACAAAATGCCATGAATAATCTGTGATCATTTTCTGAATCTAGTTTTGCTCCAATAAGACTATCTGACGATTCTAAAATTAATCCGTCTTCTTTTTCATCCACCTTTATTCCTATTTTTGGTAATTCTCTTGCAAGAATTGCAATTCTATCTGTTTCTTTTAATCTTGCATGTTTTACATTTACAATTTCTATTGGTTTTGATGAAATTAATGATAAAATTGCTAGTGGTGGTAAGAGATCTGGCGAATTTCTTAAATCAAACTTCCCTCCTTTTAATTTTTTAGGCGATTTAATTTTAATTTCATTGTCGTTAATTGTAACTGATACTCCTAATTGTTCTAGAAATTCAATGAATGCTTCATCTCCTTGAGGTAAGTTCCCCATACTTCCTTTGATTACTACGTCTTCCCCGTTAAGTACAGTAAATGAAAGAAGTAATGCTAAACTTGAAAAATCAATTGGAACACTGAATATTGTATTTTTATAAATTTGTGGTGTTATGTTGTATTTTTTATATGGAATTAATGTTTTAACTGATACTCCAAATTTTTTCATAGTTGCTATTGTTGCATCTAAATATGGTTTTGAAACTAAATCTCCTTCAATTGTTAAATTAATTCCATTTTTTGTTAGTGGTGCACTAATTAATAATGATGAAATAAACTGACTGGATAAATTTCCTGGAATACTTATGTCTCCTCCTATGATACTTCCTTTAATTTTAATTGGTGGGTTTCCATTTGTTGAACTACATTTTGCACCAATACTTGACAGTGCATCTAATAATGGTTGCATTGGTCTTTTTTGTAGACTTGCATCTCCTGTCAAAGTAATTTCTTCTGAAAATAAACTGGCAATTCCTACTGCAATTCTAATTGTTGTTCCTGAATTTTCAGTATTAATTTCAGGCACGTTTGTACCAATTTTTATTGATTTTTTTACAATTATATCTGAATCATTTACTTCGATGACTGCTCCAAATTTTTCACATGCTTCAATTGTTGCTTTTGTATCTGCTGATAATAATGCATTCTCTACCTTGCTGTTATTTCCTGCAAGTGATGCAAGAAAAATCCCTCTATGTGTATAGCTTTTGTTTGAAGGGCAATTTATTTCCCCTTTGATTTTTGATTTTTCTACTTTACAGTTCATACACTTCTGCCTTTTTGTTATTTACTTTTGAAACAATTATGTTTCCCTCTAATGCCGAAAATATTTTTTTAACATTTGTTTCATTTTCTTTTTTAACTATTGCAGCTATTGATGGGCCATTTCCTGAAACTGATGCTCCTAGTGCTCCTTTCTCAATTAAATCTACAATAATTTTAGGATCTGAATTTAAAATAGCTGATGTTGCTAATCCATTCATTGTCATGGCTTCCCAATATTTTCTCTGTTTTGCTAATTCCCATGCTTTATTGAAAATTGGTGATAGTATCTTTAATTTTTTCACATTGCCTCTTTTTCTATTTTTTGGAATAAAAATAACTGCAATTAAATTTGATGGTACTTTTTCAAAATGTATTCTGCTTCTTTTTCCATTATCTGTTACATTAAATCCTCCATAATAACAAGAACATGCATCATCATATGCTCCTGTAATACTCACTTTAGATTCAATTGATGCATCCACACCAGCTAGTAAAATCTGTTGATCTGTTAATTTTGGTTTAAATATTTTTGCACATGCTAATGCAACTGCTGATGATATTGCACTGGAACTTTTTAATCCATATCCTGTTGGAATTTCTGAGGTTAATGTAATCGTTATTTTATTTTTCTCTAAATCTTTTTTTGGTATAATTTTTTCAATTGTTTTATTGATCAAACGTGAGCTAATATTCTTGTTTTCTGATTGAATTATGATTCCTTTTCCTTCTGATGTTTCTACTATGGCTTCAACTTTTAATGAAATTCCTAATGTTGAACCCTTTTTATTTGCAATTGCACTGACTATAGAAACTGCTCCATGGATAGTAGCCTTTGCTTTTGCCATCAAAATCCTCCTAACAATGCTTTTTTCATTGCATTATAAGGCGCTTTCATGTCGTGCCAAATTTCAAATGCTCTAATTGCCTGCCCTAGGAGCATTTCGTATCCATAAATTATTTCTAATTTTTTTTCTTTTGCTTTTTTAATAAAATCTGTATTCATTGGAGAATATACAATATCATATGCTATTGTTTTTTCTTTTGCACCTTCAAATGAAATTGGACTTGATTCATCCTTTAACCCTATGGCTGTGGCGTTAATAATTATGTCATAATTTTCTATGTTTTCATTTACATGTTCTATTTTTTTTGTACTTGTAGTCAATCCAATTTTTGTTGCAAATTCTGATAAATTATTTGCGTTTTCTATTGTTCTGTTTACTATGTCTAAACTTTTTGCCTTTTCTTTAGCCATTCCTGCAACAATTGCTCTTGCAGCTCCTCCTGCACCAATTAATAGTATTTTTTTATCTTGTAATGGAATATTTCTTTTTTTAATTGGTTCCAAAAAACCATCCATATCTGTATTGTATCCTTTCAATACGCCTTCATTATTTACAACTGTGTTAACTGCACCAATTATGCTACATGACTCATCTATTTTATCTAAATATTTCATCATCTCAATTTTATGTGGTATGGTAACATTAAATCCTGTTATCTTTATTTTTTTAAGTCCTTCTACTCCACCTTCTAATTCCCCTTTTGGTATTCTATATCCTATGTATGATGAATCTAAATTTAATTCTCTAAATGCTGCACTGTGGATGTTTGGAGATAATGAATGATCAATAGGATCGCCAATAACTGCAAAACTTTTCCCCATATTATTTTCTTGAGTAATATGATTGATTTAAACTCTCAATTTTCTATTTACTTCTTTTTAGATTAATTATTTTCTTAACTTCATCTATGCTAAATTGTCCTGGGGCAACTGCTTTTCCTAACGATACGTAGGTATATGGACTGCCAAGATATAGGCATAAAATTCTGGATATTTTACCTAAATCTCCCATTGCAAATGAAATTAAATTATTTTTTCCTTTACTATTGTATAATTCTAACATTCTGGTTGAATCATATGTTGATTTGGCAGTACTGACAATTTTTACATTCGATGAAAATTTACTCATTTGTTTAATTTTGTTTTTCAATTCTGATGATTTTGGTGTCTTTTTAAAATCGTGCCAAGAAACTAATAATTTTGTTTTTGTTGATTTTAGATATTTAACTAATTCTTTGTTTTTCTTTAGTGTGTTAAATTCAATATCCAGTAAAAATGGATTATATTCTGCAATCAATTTTATTATTGATATTCTTTCTTTTTCATTTCCTGGAAATACACCTCCTTCTGTTTTTGGTCTTAATGTACAAATAATTTTATTTAGATCTTTTTTTATTATCTCTAGTACATTTGGAATTTGTTCAATTTTTAAAAAGTCTAATCTAATTTCTACATAATCTGATTTTTTTAATGCAATTTTTAATTTAGATTTTATTTTATCTGGTGTTTTTTCTGCAATTGATATACAAGTTTTGTATTTCATTTTTATTTTTCTAGTATGTACTCATCTGAAACTTCCATTCCAAAATGTCTACCTGTTGCAGGTTTTGAATGAGCCATTACAATATCTCCTTTTTTTAGATGTGTTACTGATACAAGTTGTCCATTTGGCTTGACAAATCTAATAGTCTCTGCATCCTGTGCAATAATTCCTCCTATCTCATTTCCTACTGAAGCTTTTATCATCAACATTGGTCTTCTTTCAATTTTTGCCCTTCCTACAGTTGCTCTACGTGCCTTTCCTTTGGAATTTAGAATCAATACTTCAGATCCTGTTTCAACTTCTGATAAGTAATTTGTAGTTCCATCTGGTGATAGTGTGTAGCAATGCACTGCACCTGCATTTACTCTAAATGGTCTTGGTGATGTAAATGATGATCCTACTGATTCATTATGAACAAGAAATAAGAAATTTGATCTACTTCCAATCAACATCCCTTCTCCTTTATGTAATATTGATGCCGTATCTACACATACCCTCTCTCCATCTCCTACTTCCTTAATTTCAATAATTTTAGCAGGTTTCATATCAAAGCTTTTGGTTCCTAGATACACCATTGCTTCTCTTACTTCATTAATTGATGATGTACTGAAAATTACTCCATCTACACCTACTTCTAAAATTGAAAACATTTTTCTTACTTCTTCTGGTGTTTTTGCAATGGCAAAAATCTTAGTGTGTATTTTATGCAATTTGGCAATTATGTTTTCTAATGGGATAATTTTCCAATCTTTAACTTCAATTATTACAAAATCTAATCCTTTTTTTGAAACTGATAAAACATCTTCAATATCTGAATTTGATAATACTTCAAATTTGATTCCAACTTTTTTTCCTTTTGGTTTAGTTGCTCCTTCTTTTTCTAATACTACATAATTTGAAGAATTTGATGTAGATAATGTTTGTAATTTTGTTTTTTTCTTACCTAATTTTTTAGGATCCAAATAGATTGTTTTAATTCCTTCATTTTCTAACTCTGGCAAAAACTTTGATAATTGTGCCTGATTTACTTTTGGTAAAATTATTAATTCTCTATTTTTACTCAATTCTTTTCATTGCTTCCTTTGCTGTCCCTTTTTTGAAAATTATCTCAGCTAATGCCTCGACCATTTTTTCAGGTGCTTTATGTGCAAAGATGTTTCTACCATATGTTACTCCTTTAGCTCCTGCAGTTATGGCGTCTTCAGTCATTTGAAGAATATCTAAATCTGTTTTTGCTTTAGGTCCACCTGCAATCACAATTGGAACTGGTGTACTTTTAACAATTTTTGCAAATGAATCAATATCTCCTGTGTATAATGTTTTAACAATATCTGCTCCAGATTCTGCACCAATTCTTGCAACATGTCCTACTATTTCTGGATCATGTGGATTTGGAACATTTTCTCCTCTTGGATACATCATTGCTAAAAGTGGCATTCCCCATCTATGACATTGATCTGCTGTCATTCCCAGTTGCTCTAACATTTCTGGTTCCTCCTTACCTCCAATGTTGATGTGAAGTGAAACTCCATCAGCTCCTAGTGCAACTGCTTCTTTGACTGTACCTGTTAACATCTTTCTGTTAGGTGATAATGATAATGATGTACTACTTGAAAAATGAACTAAAATTCCAATCTTTGGTGGTTTTGGTAATGCTTTGATTATTCCTTTGTTAATAATTACACTCGTGAGTCCATGTCCTTCACATTTGTAAATTATGGATGATGGATCTTCAAGACCTTCAATAGGTCCATTTGAAATACCATGATCCATTGGAATACATAACATCTTTCCCTTTCTCATGATTCGATTTAATCTAATTTGAGTTGCAGATACCATGTTTTGTTTTGTTCTTTCGGCCTACTTAAAAATAACGTGCATTTGTATGCTCAAATTTATTTGAAACTAAGCAAAATTCCTTCATTAATTTTCAATCTCACTTTCTATCAAGAATTAAATAGAAATTCTAAAGGATGTATGATGATTGAGTCAGACTACTGAACAGATACAAAAAAGTGATATTAAAGATATTTTGGAAAATTCCCTTAAGGGCATTAGACCTGGATCTGAAGATATTTTAAGACTTTTAGAATCTAATGATGTTCATTTAATGGGATTAGTCTCTGGATACTTAACAAAAAAACAATTTGGCAATAAAGCATCTTTTGTAAATAATATCATTTTGAATTATACTAATGTCTGCATTACTGATTGCAAATTTTGTGCATTTTATAGATCTCCTGGAGCTGAAGATTCTTACACTTTATCTCTTGATGAAATTGAAACTCGTGTTAAAACTTCTTTTGACATGTTTAAAATCCGTCAAGTTTTGATTCAAGGTGGACATAATCCAAATTTAAAAATTGAATATTATGAGGATGCATTCAAAATGATTCGTAAAAAATTCCCAACTGTTGGTGTCCATGGGTTATCTACATCTGAAATTGATATGATTGCAAAAGTTGAAAAATCTTCTACAAAAGAAATTTTATCTCGATTAAAAGATGCAGGTTTACAATCTATTCCTGGTGCAGGTGCTGAAATTTTAACTGATTCTGTTAAAGAAATTATTAGTCCAAAGAAAATTTCTAGTGCTGATTGGATTCGAATCATGGATGAAGCACATTCATTGGGAATTCCTGGTTCTGCTACAATGATGTATGGTAGTGTTGAAAACAATAATGATATTGTTGAACATTTTTCTAAAATTGTAAAATTACAAGAAAAGACTAATGGATTTATGGCTTTTATCCCCTGGAACTTTGAACCAAATAATACTTTGATGCAAGATGAGGGTATTGTTGAATATGGAACTGGAGGAGTACAACTTTTGAAAATGATTGCAATCTCTAGATTGATTTTAGATGGAGTAATTCCACACATTCAATCTTCCTGGTTGACTAATGGGGTTGGTATGGCACAACTTGCTTTACAATATGGGGCTGATGATTTTGGTGGTACCCTTATTGGTGAAGAAGTAGTTTCATGTACTGGTGCACGTTCAACTGAATTAACTGATAAAATTATTATTGATGCCATTCATCAAATAGGCTATAAAGTTGAAGAAAGAGATAATTTCTATAATCCTATCCGTATATTATAATCCGTAATCAACCCATCTAGAATCAACCAGGTTCTTTGTTTTCTCATCTACTTTTACTTGTTGTTGAATTTCCCTCATGTATCCTTCTTCTCTAGTTTTTTGAGTTGCATCTATTCCCATCTTAGAACCTAAATTAACTAATGGTGATGCTGGATCCAGAGTATCTGTAGGTGTATTGTTGATGATTATTGTATCTCTTGCAGCATCCGACCTTGTAGTAATGGCCCATATCACATCATCCATATCATGTACGTTGATATCTTCATCTACTACGACAAACATCTTTGTAAGTGATAGTTGGCCCATTCCCCATAATCCCATCATGACTTTTTTTGCTTGACCTGGATATCTTTTTTTTATTGAGATTACTGCAAAGCCCTGGAACCATCCTGCAGCTGGCATACTAAAATCTACAACTTCAGGATGAAACATTTGAACAAGAGGTAAGAATGAACGTTCAATAACTTTTCCAATATATGCATCTTCAAGAATTGGTTTGCCTACCACTGTTGTAAGATAAACTGGATTTTTTCTTCTCATAATTCCTGTTAATGTAAATGTTGGATATGGTTCAACAGGTGTGTAATATCCTGTATGATCTCCAAATGGTCCTTCATCTCTAATATCTACAGGATCTACGTATCCTTCTAAAACAATTTCTGCATTTGCTGGAACATCCAAATCAATTGTTTTACATTTTACTGTCTTAATTCCTTCTTTTCTGGTAATCCCTGCAAATAGATATTTGTCTAATCCTTCTGGAACTGGTGCAATTGATGCAAATACTGTTGCAGGTTCTCCTCCAAAAATTATTGCTGCTGGTATTTTTTCCCCTTTATCTTTTGCAATATCTCCGTGATTTGCTCCTCTCTTGTGTTTTTGCCAATGCATAGATGCATGTGTTTTATCAATAATTTGCATTCTGTAGACTCCTAGATTTCTAACTCCTGTTTCTGGATGTTTTGTTGCAATTAATCCTAATGTTATGAAACGTCCTGCATCATTAGGCCATGATTTTATGATTGGTAAATCATCAAATGATGCATCTGTTGATGTAATTTCGGTAACTAATCCACTAGATTCTGATTTGGGAAATGATGCTGTCATTTTTGAAAGTTCTGGAAGTTTTTTAATTTTATTTAGTAAACCTGATGGCATATCCATTTTGGTCATATCTGTAATACGGTGTCCAATTTCTGTAAAATCTGTCATTTCAAGTCCAATCTCTAATCTCTTCATTGAACCAAATGCATTTCCTAAAACTGGCATAGTATGACCTTTTACATTTTCAAAAAGAATTGCAGGACCATTTGAATACATTTCTCTTCTTAAAATTTCTGCAATCTCTAAATCTGGGTCTACTTCTGCTTTGACTCTTTTTAATTCCCCCTGTTTTTCAAGTTCAATTATGAATTCTTGAGTATCTTGTATTGGCACATTCAATCTCTTCTTAAATCAGGTATAAGCTTAACTGGATTTTTTTCAACTTGTTACTATCTACATTGGTGGTAATTCTGTTTTTTTGTCATGACCGCCAGAACCAAATTTACAGTAAAAACATAATTCTGATTCCATGTATTTTAATTGCTCAATTTGAATTGCACCTAATTTCAAAGCAATTTTAGTTAAAATTCTATATTTCAATGGCATTGCTGGAATTACTTCATCCAAATACACTCTATAATGATCTGGACAAAACTTTAGTGTGACTTTGGATGGCTCTTTTCCTTTTTCATTTACTTGTTTTGTAAAATTAATCTGCTCTCTGATGTATTCATGTTTAGGACATGGACAATTTCTGCCCCCAGGATGTTTGTATGCTGGTGTATTTTTCCAGTCAAATTCTGGGTATTCTTTTTCAAAGTCATCCATACTAGGAATCATTTAATTTAACATATAAAATTGATCATAATTGCATACATAATTCAAACCAAATGTACATAAACCCCGAATTAGGCATCAAAATTAATGGCAGCTGCTAAAAAGCAAACAAAACAAGATCTTGAAAAGAAGATTGCCGCATTAGAAGCAAAATTAAATCGATTATCTGAACAGCTAACCTCAAAACCAGCAAAAGCTAAACCATCTGAGGTAAAACCAGCTGAGACAGCAAAACCAGCAGAAACTAAACCTGCAGAGGTAAAACCAGCTGAGACAGCAAAACCAAAAGATACACTTCCAAAAGGTTCTACACCAAAACCCCAAGAAGCTCCAAAACCAGCTGAAACAAAACCAACAACTTTCCAAGATGCATTAGAAAATGCATACATGAATACAGCAATGACTGATTTCCATCAGTACAGGGCAAAAGTTACTGGATACACACCAGCACCTAACAGATACTTTGTTAGAGGTTATGCCCCAGTAGGTAAAATTCCAACCAAAAACTGGAATGATCAAAAAGCAACAGTAACTGGTTATACACAACCATCAGAACAATACTTTGCAACAAGACCTAGACTTGCATATCATCCAGCAGAGAAACGATTTGGAAGTTTTAGTGGTGTAGCTATGACTGTTGATGGACTTACTGTACAAGCAAAACCAAAAGAAGTTCCTAAATTAACTCCACAGGAAACAGAAAAATTGGCAAAAGAATCCTATGCTTCAGAAATGAAAGCTAAAGGAAAAGGTTCGTTGCCAAAAGGTTTCTAATTCGTAATACCTATTATTTTCTATTTTTATTCTTCTTTAACTTTAGTTGTGTATTTTTATTTTCTTAACTTTATTATGTAATTTGAATCTCTGATTATTATGGAACAAAATGATATTGATGAAATTCTTGATTACATTAATGAAAAATTTGATGCAAATATTCCAAGTTTTGTTAAAATGTTGATTGGGAAAAAAATCCACAAATTACAATCATTTGATCCTAGTTCTTTACCTGATTCTTTAAGAAATTGTACTGTTGAAGAATTAATTATTATTTTTAAAAATGAATTAGATTCTAAACGATTAAAATTATAATTTATTTCTCTATTGAAATTATTTATTTTATCGATGTTTGTTTTTACATATTTTTTTTTAAAAAAGTAATATGCTTCTTTTATCTTAACTATACTGTATATGGGTCCAAAAATTCATTGTCCTAATTGCCAAGAAAATGAATGGCTTGAAAATAACGAACTAAGCTATCTTCCTCATGTGATCAAATTAGAAGATGGGAAATATGTTGCAGATGCTAAAAATGGAATTCATGTAAGGCTGTGGAGATGTAACAATTGTATGTTTGTGATGCAATTTTGGGAGCCTGATTAACTATTATATAAAAAAATCCATGAAATTTTCATTAATTTAATTAGAAAAATGTATTTTTTTTAATTTAATCAACTTATTTTTCTAATTCTAAACAAAATGTAAATAAACAATGAAATTATTAGTTATTTGAATGGCAGCAAAGCGAAAAACTAAGACAAAAAAAGTTACAAAAAGAGATACAAAAAAAGATACAAAAAGAGATACAAAAAAAACTCTTGAAAAGAAGATTGCAGCATTAGAGGTAAAATTATCAAAATTATCTAAAAAATTAGATCCTCCTTCTGTTGCTACACCAAAACCCGAAAAGGCTCAAAAACCAGCTGAGACAGCAAAACCAGCAGAAACTAAACCTGCAGAGGTAAAACCAGCTGAGACAGCAAAACCAAAAGATACACTTCCAAAAGGTTCTACACCAAAACCCCAAGAAGCTCCAAAACCAGCTGAAACAAAACCAACAACTTTCCAAGATGCATTAGAAAATGCATACATGAATACAGCAATGACTGATTTCCATCAGTACAGGGCAAAAGTTACTGGATACACACCAGCACCTAACAGATACTTTGTTAGAGGTTATGCCCCAGTAGGTAAAATTCCAACCAAAAACTGGAATGATCAAAAAGCAACAGTAACTGGTTATACACAACCATCAGAACAATACTTTGCAACAAGACCTAGACTTGCATATCATCCACCTCAAAAACGATTTGGAAGTTTTAGTGGTGTAGCTATGACCGTACAAGGTGTTGCTCTAAAAGCAACTGCTCAAGAAGCTCCCAAACCACAAGTTTCTGAACAAGCACCTCCACCACAAACTACTCCAAACAATGATGGTAAATCCAAACAAGACAAATTATCTGATTATGAATCTGATTATTTGAAAAGATTGGAACAGCAAAAAATTGATGATGCAAAAGCTGCAGTAGAAGAAGCAGCAGCAGAAGCTCAAACAAAAGTATCTGCTAATACGAAAGGTGGTGCATTACCAAAAGGATTTGAGGCAAAAGCAGAACCAGAGCCAGCTACATCTTCTAAAGGCACATTACCAAAAGGCTTCTAACCTTTTCTTTTATTTTTATTTTGTAAAATCTTCTAGTACTTGTTTTGCATGTCCTGCAGGTTTTACCTTGGGATAAATTTTAAAAATTTTACCTTTTTCATTTACTAAAAATGAACTTCTAGTCACTCCCATGTATTCTCTTCCCATGAATTTTTTCATGCCCCAAACACCAAACACCTTTGACACCTCTTTTTCTGTATCTGATAATAGGGTATATTTGATTCCCATTTTAATACAGAATTTTTTATGTGAACTTGTATCATCTGGACTAATACCAATAATCTCTATTCCATTATCTTGGAATTTTTTATAATTTATTGAAAATTCATCTGCTTGTATTGAACATCCTGGTGTGAAATCTTTTGGATAAAAGTAAATCACATACTTCTTTCCTTTGAAATCTGTTGATTTTACTTTATTTCCCTCTGCATCATTAATTACAAATTTAGGAACTCGATCTCCTTCTTCTACCATACTCTTCAATCCCCAAATTCACTATTTATAAAAATTTATTTTTTCCACATGATGCCATCATGTATTCTATGATCTAATCATAATCCCATGTTTTATATTGAAATCCTTGGGGGTTTGCTTTATGGTTAATACCCGAGCATGGCTTGCTGAAGCAATTGCAACATTTGGATTAGTATTCTTTGGTCCTTTATCTGTAATTCTAGCAGTTGTTGTTTTCGGTGATGGATCATTATCTACAGAGGCAATTATTATGATATCTTTGGGTCACGGTGGTGCAATTGCACTAATGGTATATGCATTTGGTCATGTTTCAGGGGCTCACATTAATCCTGCAGTAACAATCCCTATGATGATTACCAAAAAAATTGGAGTCAAAGATGGAATTGGATACATTCTATTTCAAATAATTGGTGCAGTTATTGCAACTGCAACATTAGCTGTCATATTTCCAGAAATTGGAAAACAAGTACTTTGGGGTGCTCATGGCGGACCAAGTGATATAATCAATGGTAGTGTGATATCTGCTGTAGTTTTAGAAATAATTTTCACGTTCTTCTTAGTAGTTGTAATCTTTATGACTGCAGTTCATAAAAAAGCACCAAAGAGTGTTTATGGTGCAGCAATTGGTGGTATGGTTTTCTTGTTACACTTAGTTGGTGTACCATTAACTGGCGCATCAATGAATCCTGCAAGATCATTTTCTCCTGCATTAATTTCAGGTGATGCTGGTTTATGGGAAGTTCAATGGATATACTGGGTCGGTCCAATTATTGGTGGTATTATTGGTGGTGCTTTAATGACATACATCTATACTAACAAAGCCGAAAAAGAAGAATAATTTTTCAAATACCAACATTTTTAAAAATTTAAGATATTTTTTTCATTATGTCTTTGCCAAATGATTTACTTGAATTATTGAGTTCAGAATATGATAAATTAGAAAATCTTGTTAACGCCATGAATTTTGATGATGAATCACCTGTAAATCAAATTGTTGAAGTATATTATCAAATCATAAATGTCTCTTCAATGATTACAGTTGTGAAGCCACAACTTGCTCAAAATAACGATAAAATTCTACATGCTGAAAAATTTATCTCTGACAAATTTAATTCCACTATTCATCCAAAAATAATGGAACATATTACAAATTCAATATCTGATATTACTGATAATTTACAATCTCTTAATTCTGCGCAAAAATCCAAAGAAACCATTGAAACTGAGGCTAAATTATACGAGAAATTACGTGAAATAATGAGTACTAAAGAATTTGTAAAACAATATGATGCAGGTATATCTCATGATTGAAAAACTTGCTGAAAATCTGGTAAATCTAAAAAAAGAATTTGTCTCTAATTATATTGGAACCAGTCAGATTCAAGAATTAATTCCTACTTCTAACTCTGAATCGTTTCCAATTGATCAATCTGAATTAAATTTACTTCATGAGTATGCAACTAAAAATCCAATTTATTATAATTCATTTGAAAAAATTATTGGAGGTGTTTCTTGTATTATTTATGAAGGTGACATTAACAAATATTGGTTAAACAGTATACAACATGATTCAAGCCATGCTCCTTTTTCCCCCACATGGATTATGTCTGGATATATTATGTCGTTATTTGCAAAAAAAAATGGATATTCTGAAATAATTGATATTGGTTCTGGCGATGGACGTATTGCATATTGTTCTAAGATACTTGGTATGGAATCGTATAGTATTGAACTTGATGATCTACTAGTTGATCTTCAAAAATCATTAACAACTAATATTAATTTTAATCCAAATTGTTCTGATGCAGTACAATTTGATTATTCTTTATTGAATCTGTCTAGACCCTTATTTTTCATAGGTGGTCTTGCTCAAATGGGTGGATTGGAATTGGCAACAGGAGTGTTGAATAAAATTAAATCTGATTCTAATTTGTGGAATAATGCTGGTTGGGCTTTTGCTGGAACTTTATCAAAAAAATATCCTGTAGACCCAAAAAATAATGCTGGATGGGGTAGTTTTATTGAAAATAACACTCTTCAGTTAATTCAAAATATTTCTTTACCTACTGCTTGGTCGTTTCATGAATCTGATGAAACACAATATGTTTTTGCAAAACCCCTCTAAGTAATAGCAATCCAAATTAAGTGTCCTTTTCAAAATATTCTTGGACACGTGGCTCAGCTTGGATAGAGCAAGCGCTTGCGGAGTGCTAGGTCGTCGGTTCAAATCCGACCGTGCCCGTTTATTCTCTTATTTTAGTAATTCAATGAAATTTCATTCATTCTTAAATAATATCTTCTTTGATTATAGTGATGAGCCGTCAGGATTTTGATTCTAATTTAATTTTAGTCGAAGATGTTATGACTAAAGCAATTATTTCTGTAACTAATGAAACTACTGTATTTCAAGTGGCAAAAATGATGGAGCAAGGTGGAATCGGTGCTGTTCTTATAAAGAAAAATGGTAATCTTAGTGGTATTATTACTGATAGAGACTATGCAACAAAAATTGTAGCTCATAATCTTCCCTCTGATACCCCAGTGGAACAAATAATGTCATCACCGTTAATTACAATTAATTTTGATGAATCAATTTCTGCTGCAGCAGAAAGAATGACTAGTAAAAAAATTAGAAAACTTGCAGTAACTGATAATGGAAATATAATTGGGCTAATTACTTCAACTGATTTAGTTACTCAGCTTAGTAAATAGCTAGAATGTTTTTGTTTTTCTGAGAAATACTGTTACTGATATCATGTAACATGTTGTTGCAATAATTTCTGAAATTATTGATGCTAAATATGGCTCAATACCTATTTCTAACAAATAATACAAACTTGGCCATCTAATTCCTAGATATATTATCTCCCCAATTCCAAATGATGATATTAATTTTAGTAATTCTTTCTTAATTAATCCTGATTCCATAGTTTTGTACCTTTTTCTATTGTCTATGTAAAACAAACTTGAAAATAATCCAAAATAAATTATATATCCAATAATGATTGTTATGGTTGTAGTTTGGTAATTTTCATAATCTGCTAATAGTTGAGCCGCTACTGCAGATAATGACGCTGATGCAATAAAACAAATTATAAAATTTCTATTAATTTGTAATAACTGCTTATTTAATTTCATAATTTATCTAATATTTTATAATTAATCTTCTGTCTTAATTACTACTCGAAAGTTGTGAAAAATCATTATATTGGAAAAATAATTTATTGTTTTAGCCTGTCTTTTTGTTATATATTCACGCCTATTTGATATGAATTAATTTTTTTACAGAAAACTTATTGCTGTCTTCGACAATCTAGATCATCTTGGATTGTTTACAATGTGATGGAAAAGGAAAATTCATGAATGAATTTGGTCTGATGGAAAAATGTACTTTCTGTAAAAACCCTGATTTATCTTTTGGATAGATATTTTTATCTAAATGTATAGTTGGGAAGGAAATTGATAAATTGATTTCAACTAATCCAGTGTCTAATCTACTTCTTCAAAGATCATAGATAAATTTGAGAGAGTAATTAGAAATTAGTGACAAAATTAGACTCCTCTGCTGAGAAATTGATTTCAGAATCTAAAAGTAGATTGGAAAAAAGAAATACCTGGCTTGAACATTCAATTGAAGATTTTGGAAAAGAACTTCCAAAACATGAATCTTTTCCCACATCCAAAGACATGCTTACTTCCTATATTGGAATATATCAAAATGAAATTAATTTCAATAGGGGAATTTTAGAACTGTTAAGTAATGCTGATGAGATTCTTCTTAGATATGATATATAGAATTAATTTGTCTTTTTTTTAACTTGAATTTTTTTTGTAATATCTTCATATCGATTTAATGGAACTATTTTGACTATACTTGTTGATGCTATTCCTGTATCTATGCAGAGTTTTTCTATGTCATGTGCATGTATTGCATCAATAATGATAATCCATTGATGTTCTAATACTGACATGTAAAATTCAACAATTTTATTTATGTTGTATTTTTTCATCTCTGCATTCAATTGGTCTTTAAGTTTTAGAAATGTCTCTTTACTTATTTCATTATTCATTGGACATGATTCTGGACTATGTGTGGCAAACACTCCAAATAGCATAATTGAATCATTTTTTACTCCTATTTAATGCATTTTCATATTTTATCTTTTAAATCGATTCAATGAATCTCTTTCTAAAATTTAATATTTACAGTTATTGTAGTAAAAATTGAATTTATTATGAATGAAAAATCCTTTGCAACTTCTTTATCTTGTATAGATGGTAGAGTTCAACTTCCTATGATTGATTGGATTAAAGAAAAATACTCCGTAGATTTTGTTGATACTATTACTGCACCTGGTATTGATAAAGTAATTTTTGATGGTAATATTGAATTTATTAAAAAAAGTGTAATAATTTCTATCTCTAATCATAAATCATCTCATATTGTTATTTCTGGACACTTTGGATGTGCTGGAAATCCTGTTTCTGAGGATGAGCATTTTATTCATATCAAAAAAAGTGTAGACATTGTAAATTCTTGGAATTTGGATGCTGATGTAATTGGTGTTTGGATTGATGAGAACTTTGTTCCTCATTTACTATAATTTTTTTCCTATCTCTAACCATAAATCATACAATGTTCGCATTCACATACTTCTTGCTCTTTTGATTTTTTTAGACATTTTTTATGTTGACCTGCTTGACATTGGACGCATACTTCTTCAATATTTTCTACTTCGGTGTATTTTTTAGATTGATCAAATCCAAAACCTCCATCTTGTGGTCCTACCATAAACTTTCTTTAATTTATCTAGTATTTCTAGTTCACTAATTTAGTACACTCTTGATGGTGTCCTGTAATTCATTTTTATTTTCTTCAATAATCCCTCTAATTTCAAAAGTATCTACATATCCTCCTGCTGATGCACGTGTTGCTTTGAGTAGATAGTGTAATGATCCTTCTTCAATTTTTCCAACATAGTATCCATAAAGAAAATCTAATTCATCGTTACATTTCCAAATTTTTTTAATATTTGGAAATGTTTGTTCAATTTCCGTAGGTATTTCTTTAATTCTCATTTTGATGTAATTATCCAATGATTTTCTAATTGTACTGTCTTGAAGCAATTCTATTTTTACCTGACACTTGCTACTTTTTAGTCCTTATTCTGATATCTTTTTTTTTCATCATCTTTATTGTCCCACATATGCATAGTACCTCTAATCATAAATGAACCCAGAATTATTGTTCCTAATCCTACTACTACAAAAACAAACAATTTACCTATGTCTTTGATACTTGCCAACATCATTCCCTTACTGTCATTCTAATTATAACTGTCTAAATTTATCAATTAGATTCAATAATGAGTTTAATATTTTTTTGAATATGACTAAGAAGCAGCAAGTTGTTGCATGGATTGCAATGATTGGAGGGGGTATTGGCTTCTTCTTCTTCTCTATTGAAATGGCTGAATGGATGCGTTAGTGCAAATCAAAACACTCTCTAATATTTTGTAAATCTCTTTATCCTTGTTTACACTTGTGTAATGCAATGGTTTTGGTACTAATTGCAATTGCAATAGGTATTCTAATAGTGGCAATTTTGATAATAAAGGCAACCAAAACACCATCCCGTGAAATAGTGGGAATTAACATAACTTGCAAAAAATGTGGAACTAGAACAAATGGATTGGCATGTCTCAAATGTAAAAATAAATTTCAATCATTTGGAGTTTGAAAAATTATGAATAAATTAACTGAAAAACAAAGAATTAGTGAGGAAGAATATTGAATAATAAAACAGATGAGAATAAAAAATGAATTATAAATAATGTTGTCTGTTATTACTTCTGAAATTAAGATCTTTTTAAATTCCCAAAAACTAGGGTTTGTTGCTACAGTTTCTTCAGATGGGAAACCCAACATATCTCCAAAAGGAACTATAATTCCATGGTCTGATGACCTTCTTGCATTTGCAGATATTCGTTCTCCTGACACCATGACGAATTTACAAAATAATCCTTTTGTAGAAATTAATGTAATTGATCCTTTATCCCGTAAAGGATATTTGTTTACAGGAACTGCTAAAATAATTAAAGATACTCCTTTGTATATTGAAATCCTTAATCATTATCGAACTAATGGAATTCAAAGTCCAATTAATTCCATTGTACTCGTATCTATTTCATCTATTTCTACAGTTACTTCTCCACTTTATGATTTGGGTAAAACTGAAGAAGAAATAAAATTAAAATGGAAAAAATATTTTAATGATTTTTAATCTATTGATTTAATTTTAATTAATTCTTCTCGTGTTTTTTTATGTGCTTTTCTTTCTTCTTCTAAAATTCCTTGTATTTTCTCTAATTCTTTTTGTGTTGTAGTTAATTTTGATTTTAATGATCCTACAACTACACTTGCAGCCTCAATTATACCTGCATTAGTTTTCTCACTAGAATTTTTTCCTTTTATGTCTTTATTTTCTTTTGGAGTTAAGACGTTTGTATCTTGAAATTGATCTTTTTTATCTAATTTTTCTTTTGCGTTGTATAATCTAGAATTTGCTTTATCTAATTCTTTTCCTACTTCTACTTTTTGTTTTCTTATTCCATGTAATGATAATTGTCCTTTTACAATTTGTTCTTTAATTTCACCATGTTCTTTTGTCATTTTATCTAATTCTTCTTTTATTTTTTTGAATTCTTTTTCAGTTTTATTGAATTCATTAATTGATTTTGCATCTTTAATTTGTTGAGAATCTTTAATTTGTTGAGAATCTTTAATTTGTTGAGAATTTTTAATTTTCTCTCTTATTTCTCTATATTCTCTTTGTACTATGTCTAACTCCATCTTTTTTTGGTTAAACTCTTTTTTTATTAACATTAAATTACTAACTGTTGTATCGTATTCTTCTTTGACTGTTTGAATTTTTTCTGTAATCTTTGTAATCTCGTCTTGCTTTGTTCTAAATTCATTTTGATGATTCTCTACTTCTGTTTCTAATTCTTCTTTTAGTACGGATTCATTATTTTCCTCTACTTTTGCTTTCTTTCTACTAAAAAATCCCATGGTTTTCCCTCTTTTTTTTAAAAGATGAATCTTTCGTTATTGGCGTTTTACCCTGTTTTTGATAAATTTTAGATAAAATCCAATTCCTCCAATAGCAATACCTCCAATCCATACTATGACGCTCAAACTTTTTGGAACAATTGCTTCTTGTGGTCCTACTATTAGCATTAATGCACCTAAAATTATTAATGCAAATCCTCCACTGTTTCTACTTTTGTTATGTTCTCCGTGAACCATGATTAAAGATACTCTGATAGTGTTTTAGCAACTTGCTTTCTACCGATATCTATGATGAATGGGCCTATTTTGGGTCCTCTGGAGGTTCCAAGAATTATTTGATATAATATTTTAAAGAAATCTTTTGGTTGTACTCCATTTGCTTTTGCAATTTGATATATTGTATTTTGTATATCTTCTGGTTCTTCTTCTTCTTGTAATGCCGTAACCAATATTCCTAGTGCTTTTTTAGATATGTCGTTTAAATTTATTTCTGTTTTTTCTTGTTCATCAAATTCATCTGAATAATTTCCAGCAATTTCAATTAATTTTTCAATTTCTGGTTCTGGTTTTTTTATTACTCCATAATCCATTAGTTTTTTCATTACCCTTTCATTTCTATCTTCTTTGAAAATTTTTGTTAGTTCGATTAAAAGTCTGTAATTAATATGAATGCTTGATTGTTTTGGTGGATTAAGCAAATTAACATATTCGTATAGTCCTTTTAATTTAGTTAATTTTGCTTGATTATCCACTTTGATTCTACCAAAGTAAGTATCTTCAAGTTCATTATACTCATTCATTAATCCTGGAATGTCATCAAATCCTAATTCTCTAGCTCCTGTAATTCTTTTGTATAGCAATAATAGAATTGATTTTGAATTACCAAATTCCAACCATTTTTGTGCTGTGATCACATTACCTAATGATTTTGAAATCTTTTTTCCACTTTTATCTAAAAACATTTCATATTTTACATGATGTGGATGTGGTACTCTTAAAATTTCATCTGCCACCCAGTCATTTACTTTCACTGAATCCATGATATCCTTTCCATATGCTTCAAATCTAATGTCAAATGCAGACCAGCGTGCTGCAAATTCCACTTTCCAGGCTAATTTTCCTAAATCTTTTGTGATGTCCGCCTCACCTTCATGACCACACCCTTTGATCATCTTTGAGCCAATTTCTGTATCATGACATTTGTATTTGACTTTCTTTTCATTACTAATGTATTCTGTAGCTTCTGCAGTGTAGAGTCGATTACATTCTGCACATACTGGAAAATACGGTAAGTATTTTTGATATTTTTCTTGTCCTACTAATTCTGAAATTGCATCTCCAATTTTTACACTATTTTGTAATATTGTATGAATATGATCTTTTAGTAATCCTTGCTTGTATGTGTCTATAGCTCTTCTGAATTCATATTTTATTCCAACTTTATCTAATCCATCTAGAAGAATACTGCTCATATGCATACCGTATGAATCGTGACATCCATAAGGGTCTGGAATTAATGATACTGGTTTTCCAATATGCTCTTCTAAACCAAATTCTTGCATTCCTTCTGGAACTTTTCTTAATCCATCTAGATCATCTGAGTATGCAATTAATTCTGATTTGTACCCTTGATTTTCTAATGCTAATTTTACTCCGTATGCTCTAACTGCGTCTCCTAAACTTCCAATGTGTGGGATTCCTGAAGCTCCCAAACCGCTTTCTACTCTAATTAGATCTAATTTTCTTCCTAGTATTTTTTCACGTTCAATTAATTCTGATGCTAGTTTATCTATCCATGTTCCTTTACCAATAATTTTTTCTTCTGACATATCTTTTAACTAATTTAATATTTTGGACATGTATGGCCCATATAACGAATACCCTAATTTTTGATAATACTCCCTTGTACCTACTGCACTAATTACTAGTATTTTTTTTGCATCAAATTCTTCTTTAGATATTTTTTCAGATTCCTTCATCAAATTTTTCCCCAATCCTGAATGTTGAATTTCACCTGTTTCCTTTTCTCCTAATTTTAACGATTTTCCATATACGTGAATTTCTCTAACTATGCATGTGTCCTCATTAATTTCATCTCTATGTGCTTCAGTACTTGGTTTTCTTAATCTCAAAAATCCGTATATTGATTCATTTTTGTCTTCATATGATAAGAAAACCTCTTTTCCTCCTGAGGAGTCATAATCTATTCTGGTTAATTTTACGTCTCCATTGTCTGTTTTTTTATTTGTTAATCCTGCCTCTCTACATCTAATACATTTACATGATAATCCTTGTTTTGCAAGATTTTGATGTACAATTTGTCTCAAGTTTCCTGATTTTGGTCCTGCTATGATTTCTTTTGGTGAAATTTCCCTTTGTACTCTCATGATTCTAACCCATTTTGGAACATTCTTTTTTGCTTCTGTTAACACTCTGATCATTTCATCATCTGAATATGGTGTGTATTTCCCTTGCTTGTATTCTTCATACAATGGTGTGTTTTCAATTACTAATGAGGGATAAATCTTCAACATATCTGGGCGTAATTGCGAATCTGAAAATAATTTCTTAAAATCTGCAATGTCTCCCTCTGGTGTCATTGTAGGTAATCCTGGCATCATATGTGCAACAATTTTGTATCCTGCATCTTTTGAAATTTGAAATGATTCTATTACATCATTATAATCATGTCCTCTATTGATAATTTTGTAAACTCTTTCTTGTAATGTTTGAACTCCTATCTCTACTCTTGTAACTCCATAACTCAACATTAAATCAACGTGATCTTTTTTACAATAATCTGGTTTTGTTTCAATTGTAAATCCTACATTTCTTATTTCTGCATGTTCATTATTTAATTTGGCTTCTTCCAAATTTTTTGAATCTATTCCATTTTGTGCATCATAACATGATTTGATAAAATTTTCTTGATAGTCTTTTGGCATAAATAGAAAAGTTCCACCTACAATCACAATTTCCATTTTTGATGGATCATGTCCAAATGCAATTAATTTTTCAATTTTTGATGTGATTTGTAATTTAGGATCAAATTCATTTTCAATTGCATTTAATGATGATGGTTCTTTTCCTGTATAGCTGTTTGGAGAATTAAATTCAATTCCCCCTGGGCAATAAGTACATCTTCCATGTGGACATGCATATGGTTTTGGCATTAATGCTACAACTGATACTCCTGATGCTGTTTTTGCAGGCTTTCTTATCAGTACTTTTTTTAATTTATCAAAATCATAATTACTTGCCATTGATAATATTTCATAATTTCTTGGAATTCTATCTAATGCATATTTTGTACAAATTTTAATAATTTCTTCTTTGACTTGTTTTTTACTTGGTTCATTAATTGTTAAAAGATTCTTTGTAATCTCAGTACATGCTTTAGATAATACTGGATCTAATTTATTCATGAATATTGTTGATCTGACACCGTTAAAATTTATTCTGATTTTTGTTTTACTGTTTTATTTGATTCATTTTTATCATTTTTTTGCTCTTTTCTATATTCAATTTTTAACCAAATTGGAGTGATAATGGTTGTTACTACTACCATGATTATGATTGTAGAGTATACTTCAGATGTAAGAATTCCAGCTGTTATTCCAACACCTGCTACAATTAATCCCACTTCTCCTCTTGAAATCATTCCAATCCCTACACGCAGTCCTTTTTGTTTGCTTTTTAAAAAATACATTGCAGGAAGACCACATCCAAATAATTTTGTTGTAACTGCAACTACAACTATGACTGCACTTAATAACAAAATATTCAAATCTACTGCTCTTAGATCTACTTGTGCGCCGATGATTGCAAAAAATAATGGTGCAAAAATTAAACCAATTTTCCCAACATAATTTTCTATTTTATCAAAGACTTTGCTTGTTGATAATGCCATGCCTACCGCAAATGCCCCTACAATCGGCGACAAACCTATGGACCCTGCAAGAGCTGCTGCACCAAAGAACGCCGCAGTAGCTATTCCTTCAACACTTCCTTTTGCTTTCCATATTCTTGGTGTGATTACCTTTGGAATCACAACTACTGATACAATGAGCATTATTCCAAAGAATCCTAATACTTGTAAAATTGTAATTGTTACTTCTGTAATGTCTATGTTGTCTACTCCTCCATCTGTTCCTGCAATGGATGTTACTACTGATAAAACTGCAATTGCTAGAATATCATCTATAATTGCGGCACCTATGATGAGTCTAGCTTCGGGTGTTTTGAGTTTTCCAAATTCACTCAGAACTTGAATTGAAATTGCAATACTTGTTGCTGTAAGCGCGGTTGCAATGAGCATTGATTGTAATGCATCAAATCCAAATAATTGGAAAACTGCGAGTCCTACAAAGAATGGAATGACTACTCCTAATGTCCCAACTACTAATGCTGCTTTTCCACCTTTGAGAAATTCTTTTGGTGTCATTTCAAGCCCTGCCATGAATAAAATCACAATTGCACCCATCTCTCCTAATATTTTGATCTCATCATTGATTTGCAACAATTGTTTTCCATCAATTATTTGCAATCCACCTAATGCAAATGGTCCCACAATCATACCTGCAATTAATTCTCCTAACACAATTGGAAGTTTTAATCTGAGGAAAAGTTCTGCCATTAATTTAGCTGCAAAAAGAAGTATTCCTACTCCGATTATTGTTTCAATAAAATGGGCTTCACTCATTGTTATCTGATAAAATCAAAGAAATCTATCCTATAAGGTGATGTTGAGTTAAAAATTATTTTTTTGTTGTTAAATTAAGTAATTTTTATTGAGTTTACTGATACTCCTTTTTTAGAAATTACTTGTCCTATTTGCTGGCTTTTGATCTTATGTTTTTTAAATATTAATTTAATTTTGCTAACTTGATCTTTTGGTGCCATTATACAGAACCCAACTCCCATGTTGAAAGTTTTGTACATTTCTTCTGCCTTCACCCCTTGATCTTGTATTAATCCCATAATTGGAGGTATTTTTGGAAGTGAGTCTATTTCATAACCTATGTTTTTGAGGCGTAATAGTTTGGTAAATGAACCTCCTGTAATGTGGGCTAATCCATTTATTTTACATTTTTGATTAACTTCGAGAACTGGATTTGTATAGATTTCTGTAGGTGTTAGTAATGCATCCCCTATGGTTCCAACTCCTTTAACTTTGTCTTTAACTGAATATTTTGTCAGCAAAGCTTTTCTTGCAAGTGAATATCCGTTTGAATGAATTCCTGAACTATTTACTCCAATAATTACATCACCTACTTTAATTTTATTTCCTAACACCATATCTTTTTTATCTAATAACCCTACAACCATTCCTGCTAAATCAAATGCAAATCCTTTTCCTTCGATAACATCTGGCATGATTGCAGTTTCTCCACCGACAATTGGCATTGCCGATTTTTTTGCACCTTTTACTAGCCCTTCTACAATTTTTTTAAATATGTCTACATCATTTTTGTTTGAAGCAATATAATCTACAAATGATATTGGTGTTGCACCGATACAAATTATGTCATTTACATTCATTGCAACACAATCAATTCCTATTGTATTGTATTTTTTCATCATATTTGCAATTACCACTTTAGTTCCAACTCCATCTGTATGTGTGGCTAAAAGTTTTCCACCTGGTATTTCAACTATCCCTGCATAATGTCCAAACCCATGTGTCATCTTTGCTTTTTTCTGAAGTTTGTGTGTTGATACAATTAATTTTCCAATTGCTTTTTGGCTTTGTTTAATTTTTGAAATATCTACTCCTGCTTTTTTGTATGTTAAAGCCATAGTTTGTTGCACATTTATTGTGAATAAAAGAATTTGCTTGTTATTTCGATCACATATACATTCCAGATGTTTCTTCTCTGTGCTCTACATATTTTTGAGACAATTCACTGAACTCTGAATGTATTCTATCTTTTTCCTTGTGTAGTTCTAATGTATTAATCTCCATTTCATAAAATCTGTTTAATGCTTCAATTAGGGTTGCAGCAGCACCCGCATCAGGCTCTGTTTTGTTTGCTTTTGCTAATAATGTCAATCCTTGAATTTCTCTTACTAGGCATTCATTTAGTAATCCACCTGGAATTCCTGTGATGAACCCTTGAGGAATTAAACTGATGTCTTTATCTGCCATTGTTCTAACCAAATCTTCTTCTGCTGCACAGTATGCTTTATCATCATGTTCGGTACTTGCAACTCCATCTAAAATCACAATTTCTTTAGATCCATTATTTTCTGCCCAATCCAAAATTGATGACACCAATGTATACAGTCCTTCCATTCGTAATGTTATTTCACAAATTATTGCACAAATTGTTCCTTCTGGATTTGCATAGAATCTAAAAGGATGCCGTAACCTTCCTCTCATAAAAACAGTTGATGGTGGAAGATATTTTGATCTCATAACTGCAATTTCTGTCATTTTTAATTCTGTAATCATATGAGTAATTGCAAGAGGGCCTACAAGACCTGCACCCACAAATCCTGCAAAAATTATTGGATTTTTTAATTCCATTTTTTTAATTGGGAATACTTCTGCTTCTGGAAATTCTTTTTCCACAGTTTGCCTCGATATACTCTATTTAATTATTCTTTTGCATGAATAGATTTAGCATTACTCTTCCTTTGTCTGTAATTGTATAGATTACATTTGGTCCTACTGCTTCTTTTTCAATGAAATTATAATTTACACATAGATGTAAATAATTCAAAAATGATCTTTTCATTCTAATTTTTGATTTTGAATATAGATTTGTAAATGTCATTGGATTTCCTTTAAGTTGGTATAACAACTTTAACAAAGATAACGTGCTGAAATCTCTGGTTCTTGCTTTTACTGCATCTAGAACTTGCTCTTCTCTCTTTATTATGAAGTCTTCAAATTGGTCTGCTACTTCTAGTGGTACATAGGTTAGTCTTGCTTTCA
>CAJQSS010000012.1 GCA_905616385.1 uncultured Candidatus Nitrosopumilus sp.
TTCTCTTCTACCACCGGATCTTTCATTTCTACCGCCACCACTTTCTCTTCTACCACCTTTTCTTTTACCTCCAAAGTTTCCATCATCATGCTGGAATTGTTGAGGTGGTCTCAGGTCTTTTTCAGTTGGATTTTCATATTTTTTACCTATTTCATCCACTCTGATATTGAGTTTATCCAATAAAGTTTGATTCAATCCTTCGCCGTAAACATCCACTCTTGCACCAATTACTGCTTTTGCAGCTACTGCTCGTGCAATTTTACCTCTTTGCCATCTAGGTGCTGCATGTACCATTGCATGTTGGAATAACAATCCATGTTTTGGTGGTTGAGAACCTGTTTTCAATGCTCTAAACAATGCTTTTTCAGCACCTAACACTTGTATTGTACTAGCAGGCATTGATGCCATTTTTTTGAGACTTCCAGCTCTACCTAAAATTCTTGCACCTACAGCACTACCCAGTATAGCTGTAACATTTGGTGCAATTTCATGCATTTCTGATTCAACATGTTCTTCAAGTTTATTACGTAACTCATGAAAATCTAAAATTTGTTTTGCAATTGATTGAACTATTGCTAAATTAATATCTGAAATATCTCCTCCTCTACTTTTTGCTAAAATTAATGATAGCATTTCTACTTTTGATTCTGGAAAACCTGCTTCTTCAAAAACTTGTTTTGATAATGATTCACGTTTACCTGCCATTACAATTTGTGAATATCCGTTAATACTATCTATCATGTTATCTAATTCTGGAAAATGTAATCCGTACCATTCTCTAAGTCTTGAACTTAACCCATTTGCAATTTTATCAATTTCATCTAATGAATTAATTGATTGAATAATGTGAAGATCTGGACTTTGTGATACTTCTGTAACTTTTGAAGATGAAAATCCTAAAGCAAATTCTCTTAATTTTCCTAATGTATCTTGAAGGTTTGATGCAAATCCTGAATCAACAATTATTTGTGGTTTGGTTGATTGGATTTTTTCCAATTCTTCTGAATCCATAATATGACAATCAATTGAAAATTTTTTCAAAATAGCAAGTAATGATTCATCACTAACTGAAAAACCTCTTTGACTTTTAGCTAAATAATCTATTAACTCATTTAACTTTGATTCCTTATTTTTTACTGCTAGATATTCTTTAACTGGATTTGAAAATTGAAATGCCTTGTCTATTTTATCCTCATTTAATACTGAAATACCTAATTCTGTTAAAATTACGGAATACATGACTAGTTGAACCTAGATCACCTTTAAAAAATGTACTAGAACCTCAAATCAACTATTATATTCGAAACTATGTTAATTTATCAAGGTGGAGCCCAGTCTTTCAACTTCCATAGGAAAAATTGAATTAAACAGCCCTGCTATGCTTGCATCTGGAATTTTAGGAATTTCTTTGGATGTGTTTAATCGATTATATCGTTCAGGAGCTGGAGCTGTTGTCACCAAGTCTCTTAGTATTGAACCTTGGGAGGGTTATCCGAATCCAACTATTTTTAGTGTAAATGGAGGGGGCTGGATGAATGCAGTTGGTCTTTCAAATCCTGGAGCTTCCAATTTTGCTAAAATGATTGAAAATAATCAAGATGTTCCAATTATAGTAAGTCTAGTTGGTTCTATCCCTGAAGATTTTGAAATGATGATTAAAGAATTTACAAATTGTAACGTCACTGCATTTGAATTGAATTTATCATGTCCTCATGTTGCAAAAGTTGGTTTAGAAGTTGGAGATGACCCTGAATTAGTAAAAAAAATTGTAACTACTGTAAAAAATTCTACTAGTATCCCTGTAATTGCAAAAGTTGGTTTAGGTACTACTAATTATTTGAATACTGTTGAAATTGCAATTGATTCTGGAATTGATGCTATTACTGCAATTAACACTGTTAGGGCAATGGCAATAGATGTTGAAACTCAGCGACCAATTCTTAGTAATAAATTTGGGGGATTGTCTGGTACCCCAATAAAACCAATTGCACTAAGATGTGTTTATGAAATTGCTTCAAAATATGATATTCCAATAATTGGTTGTGGTGGTATTTCTACTTGGGAAGATGCAATTGAATTTTTCTTAGCTGGTGCATCTGCCATTCAACTTGGTAGTGCTATAGGTGATAATTGGATTAATGTTTTTGATGATATCAACAAGGGTGTGTTACAATACATGAAACAGAAAAATTATTCTACAATAGATGAGATGGTGGGACTTGCAAAGAAATTCTAATCATACTACTATTGTTACAATTGAAAAAGTAATTGATGAAACTCCTACTGTTAGAACTTTAGTTTTCTCCGATAGTATAATGGCAAATGTTTTACCTGGTCAGTTTGCAATGGTTTGGATTCCTGGAATTAATGAATTACCAATGAGTGTAATGATTTCAAAAGAATCTGGAAAGGCTGCATTCACTGTACGTAAACATGGTCTTGCTTCAACTGGTTTATTCAATATTAAGGTTGGAGAAAAAATTGGAATTCGTGGTCCATATGGAAATGCTTTTGATATTAAACAAGGAAAACTTTTGTTAGTTGGAGGGGGAACTGGACTTGTTCCAATGATGAGATTGCTCACTCATGTAAAATCTACTGATGACGTAACCGTTTTGATTGGTGCAAAATCTAAAGATGAGGTCTTCTTTGAAGATTTAGCAAATGATCTTTTAAAAAATAACTCTCACAATGTGATTATTTCTACAGATGATGGAAGTTATGGTGAAAAAGGATTTGTAACTGATATAGTTGAAAAATTAGTTAATGAATCTCATTTTGATGGTGTATACACTTGCGGACCTGAAAAAATGATGTACAAAACTGTTCAATCTGCTCATTCCAGAGGAATTTTTGTTCAAGCAAGTCTTGAACGTATGATGAAATGTGGTGTTGGAATTTGTGGTAGCTGCTGTGTTGGTGAGGATCTTGCTTGTAAAGATGGAACCATATTTGATGGCAATCATTTATCTAAAAATAATGAATTTGGGCATTCTCATAGAAATAAGGCTGGAATTCTTGAAGATTATTGAATTTTACTAGTAAGGTTTAAACTCCATTATCAAATATTTTGCGTGAAGGGAATGGTAACTCCAAAAATAGTTTTAACTGCTGATAGAACTTTGATGTCTCCGTATAGGGGATTATCTTTGGCAACATTTTTCGGATGTGCTCCTGCATTAGACCCTAATAGAGATCCTAAGAGCTTTTGGTACAAAATTCTTGGTAAACAAGTAACTCCTAAAGTTCTATTTGATTTCATTTGTAATTGGTCACCTGATATTGATGGTGCTGCAAAATATGCTCCATATGGATTAAGAAAATTAGAAGCTGGTTTGTTACGTGATGGCTTTGCACGAAAAGATGTAGTTGTTGCTCATCCAAATCATATTGAAAAATTCATTGGTCCTGAAACTGAAGTTATTGGAACTTATGAAATGGATCCACTTGGAATGGGTCCAGTTACTATGACATTTACTTATGGTAGAAAACAAACATCTTATGATGAATTTTACAATGCAGACTTGCATTATCGAATTAAAGCTGCTAAAGCACGAACTGGAAGTAAAGCTAAAGTAATTTCTGGTGCATCTGGTACTTGGCAATACAATTATGATCCAGCAAAAATTGAGGAGTTTGGAATTTATGCCATTTTAGAAGGAGAGCTTGGTGGTATTGCACCTGAAATTGATGGACATGCTGGAAGATTTTTTAATTATTTAATTAATGGTGATTTTGAAAACATGGATCCTTTTAGAAAACGAAGTGACTTTAAAGTTAACATTAAAGAATTTGAAAGAGAAGGCAAAAAAATTCATGGAAGATTTGTAAATTTTTGGGATAGACCTGATTTAGAAGAGATTCCAGATATTGTAGAACCTAGTATGCATGGAATGGTTGAGGTAATGCGTGGTTGTGGAAGAGGATGTAAATTTTGTGATGTTACATTAAGATCATTGAGATATTATCCTCCAGAAAAAGTGAAAAGAGAAATTGAAGTTAACATTAAGAAGGGTGGATCAAAATCTGCATGGATTCACAGTGATGATATTTTCGTTTATGGTATGGATCCAAGAACTGCAAAAGGAATGGAACCAAATAGGGAAGCATTAGAGGAATTATTTACTGCAATCATGTCTACTGGTGTTGAACATACCAATCCAACTCACGGAACATTAGCTGGAGCAATCGCTGATGAGAAACTTCTTCCAAACTTATCTAGAATTATGAAAGCTGGTCCTGATAATATGATTGGTGTACAAGCTGGACTTGAAACTGGCAGTCTTAGATTAATTGGTAAATATGCTGATAGAAAACTTGCTCCATATGATCCATCTGAATGGCATTGGGTTGTGAAAGAAGGTGTAAAAACAATGAATGAAAATTATTGGATTCCTGCATTTACATTGATTATGGGTCTTGATAATGATGAAACCCCTGAGGATTCATGGGACACTATTAGATTACTTAGTGAATTAGAGCATGAACAACCTGATTCCATGTTTACTGCTACTGCTCTAACTTTTGTTCCAATTGGATTGTTAGAATCATCTCAATTCTTTAATATCGGACAAGAGATGACTCCTGCCCAATTAGGTGTTCTTTACAAAACATGGCAGCACAATTTCAAATATGCAATTCAAAAATTCATGACTAAGACTGGTGCAAGAGGCCCACAAAGATATTTCTTTAATGCTATTGCAAGATCTCTTGGTGGAGTTCCACTGAGTGCAATGGAAAAATATGCGCGTCGAAAGAGTCCTGAGCATGAAAAAGTCATTGAAACCATCAAAGCAAAGTATTGGTAGTTATCCAAATACATAAATTCACTAATTCATAGATTAAATCATGGCAACACACGGTTCACTTACCAAAGCTGGTAAAGTTAGAGGACAAACTCCTAAAGTAGAAGGAAGAAAAATCGTAGGCGACAGTTCTAGTGTTGCAAATAAAAGTAATTTCAAAAAGCGATTTGCTTTAGGCAGATATCCAGGACAAAACAAACCTGGTCAAAGAAGAAAACGACGTTAGTAATCTATCTTAATTCTTATAATTTAACGATCAAATTTTAAAACAATACTGTTATAAAGTACTAGTACCGTACTATACGGTATGGTTGAAGATTTAAGATTAGATAGTTTAGAGGGCGTAGGTCCTGTAACTACAAGAAAATTATCCGATGCAGGTGTCCACAACGTCATGGACCTCATCGTTAGAGGTCCTGTTGACATTGCAGAAATAACTGGAATGGAAAAGGATACAGCTGAAAAAATTGTCAATAAAGCCCGAAAACATTTAGTTGAAGGCGGTTTACTTGCTAAAGATTTCATCAGTGCAAGTGAACTTTACAAAACTCGACAAAGTATTGGTAAAATTACAACTGGTACAAATTGCCTTGATACTCTATTTGATGGTGGTATTGAAACTAGAGCTTTAACAGAAGTTTATGGAGAATTTGGTTGTGGTAAAACACAATTCGCTCATACAATGTCTGTAATGGTTCAAAAAAGTAAAGAAGAAGGTGGACTTGACGGCGGTGTTTTGTATATTGATACTGAAGGTACTTTTAGACCTGAAAGAATTGTTACAATTGCTCAAGCTCATGACATGGATCCAGAAAAAGTTCTAGATAGAATTATCGTAGCACGTGCATACAACAGTGCACATCAAACATTAATTCTTGAAGAAGCTGGTGCTATAATTGAAGAACATAATGTTAAGTTAATTGTTGCAGATTCTGCAGTTGGATTATTTCGTGCTGAATATCTTGGAAGAGGTACACTATCTGTTAGACAACAAAAATTAAATCATTTTGTTCATTTGTTGGTTCGAATTGCAGAAACATATGATTGTGCTGCAATTGCAACCAATCAAGTTATGGCTTCACCTGATGTCTTCTTTGGAGATCCAACTAGACCTATTGGTGGAAACGTAGTTGCACACACAAGTACTTACAGAATCTACTTTAAGAAATCTGGTAAGAAACGAATTGCTAGAATGGTGGATAGCCCTCATCATCCTGAGCAAGAAGTAATCTTTGCTTTAGGTGCAGCCGGTGTTATTGATCCTGAGGATACAGACAAAAAACCAAAGAAAGATACCAAAAAAGCAACTGCTAAAAAAGTCAAAGAACCTATCGTAGAGGCTACAGTAGAACCAAAAGTAGAGGCTACAGTAGAACCAAAAGTAGAGGCTACAGTAGAACCAAAAGTAGAGGCTACAGTAGAACCTGAAGTAGACTAGATGGAAGATCATGGCGCAGATATTACATCTGATGACTTCTAACCTTTAGAAGGCGTTTTTCTTCTTTTTCTCTTATTTTTTTTATCTACATTCATTAAATTATAATATCATTTGATAACCTGATATTGTATCATGACTGATCTTTATCGACTTCTTCCTGAAGAAATGGAACAACTAATAATTGATATGGGTTATCCTAGATATCGAGCAGATCAAATTTTACTTCCTTTGTATTATAAATTTCCTAAAAATATTTCTGATATCAAACAACTTCCAAAAACATTGATTGCAGAATTAATTGAATCTGGTCATACTATAGGTTCTGCAAAAGAAACTCATCGTATTGTAAGTGAAGATGGAGATACTACAAAATTATTACTTAATTTAACTAATGATAAATCTGTTGAAACTGTTTTGATGCAATATGATCCTTCTAAAATTGGTGGTCATCCAAGATCCACAATTTGTGTTTCAACTCAAATTGGATGTGCAATGGGATGTGTATTTTGTGCAACTGGACAAATGGGTTTTGAAACAAATCTAAAAGCTGAACATATTGTATCTCAGGTGATTCATTTTGCAGAAATATTGCAACAGAGAGGAGAGCATGTCACAAATTTAGTTTTTATGGGAATGGGTGAACCTATGGCAAATTATGATGAAATGATTAGGGCTGTAAAAATTTTAACTCATCCTCGAGGATTTGGTTTAGGTCAACGTCATATCACTATCTCTACTATTGGAATTAAATCTGGAATTGAAAAATTGGCTGAAGAAAATTTGCAGATTGGACTTGCTATATCTTTGCATGCACCAAATAATGAATTACGTAAAAAATTAGTTCCTACTGCAACTTTTAATTCTGTTGAAGAGATTATTGAATCTGGGTATAATTATTTTAAGAAAACTGGAAGACGTGTAACTTTTGAATATGCTCTAATGGATGGAATTAATGATTCTGCTGAAATTGCAAATGATTTAGCTGAACTTTTACGAGGTAATGGCTCACATGTTAACTTGATTCCTATCAATCCCACAGCTGGTGATTTTAAACGACCATCTAATAATAGAGTTCATGAATTTGAACGAATTTTATCTACTGCAGGAGTTAATTGTACAATTAGAATTGAAAAAGGTACTGAGATCTCAGCTGCATGTGGTCAACTTAGAACTGACATTATTGGCTAATTTTCTAAAAATATCTCCTAAGTGTTAAAATAGGGCTTTTGAAGGTTTCACACTCATGGCAACTAAGAAATCTCATGGTCGTTCACATGGATTTAAACATAAATCTAGATCAGTAATGACAAAAAAATCCCCTAGAGGCGTATCGTTTTTGTTACGTGAATATCAAGAAGGCCAACAAGCACTTGTCATCATTGATCCTCGACAGCACAAAGGATTACCACATAGAAGATATCACGGTAAAGTAGGCGTTATCACAAATGTTGGTAGACGTGCTATTACACTTAGTGTAAAATTAGGTAATAAACCCAAAACCTTAATCACTAGATTGGATCACATAAAACCATTCGGTGTATAATTATGGAAGAAGTACAAAAAAAACAAGCAATCTCCCTTTCTGAAGTGAAAGAAATTCTAGGTAAAGTTGATGTTGAAGAAATGGATCAAATACAACGTTGGACATATGATTATGTTTCAAAATTCACATCTATGGATTCTAAAGTTGCAAAAGAAATGAAAAAACAGCTTATCAAAGATTGTGAATTAACAGAAGATGAAGCTGTTGAAATTGTTAATATCCGACCAACAAGTATGGCTGAATTACGTTCATTTACATTCGGTTGGAAAAAATTAATTCTTGCTGAAACCCTGGAAAAAATACTCAAAATAATCCAGGTGCATTCATAATTTTTCTGGAGTATTAATTTTTGTATCGGGCACAATCCCCTCCTCGAAAGTATGAGGAATATGCGTATGTTTTAGATTTTAATTCTAGAGGAAAATCAACCACAGTAAGAGGTAGGGATGGTATTATCATCACTTCTATTGGTGAGGATCGGTTAACTCTTTTAGAAGTTTTAGGTGTTCCCAATTCTACTTTTGAAATTGGAGAAAAAATTTACATTGGTAAGGAAGGTAGAACTAAAATTTCATCTGTATTGGGAAAAATGGAACATGATAATATTTCATCATCTGCTCAAAGTGAATTATCTTCTGTTGTAGAAACTATTGTAACTACCAATGAAGCAAAATTTGTAGAATATCTTAACAATGCAAGGCCATTAACTCCACGAATACATGCACTTGAATTAATTCCTGGAATTGGAAAAACATACATGAAAACAATGTTAGAGGAAAGAGAAAAGAAAAAATTTGAAAGTTATGTTGATTTACAAAATAGGGTTGGATTCAAAGATCCAGTGAAACATATCTCTGAAAGAATTCTACATGAAATTTCTGGTGAGGGTAGAATGAATCTCTTTGTTAAGAGATGATAAAACGTAAATTATTAGGACAACATTTTCTTAACTCAAAATCTATTGCAGAATTTATTGTTAATGAAGCTCAAATTTCTAAAACTGATGTTGTTTTTGAAATTGGAACCGGACTTGGCATGTTGACTCCACTATTGTGTAAAAAAGCTCAAAAAGTCATCTCAGTTGATGCTGATGAACGTCTAATTAAAAAGGCAAAATTTGAATTCTCTGCACTTCATAATCTTGTGTTAGAGTCCGGTGATGGGTTTAAGAAAAAACATGATTTTACCATTTTTGTTTCTAATCTTCCTTATTCTAGGAGTAAAGATGCGGTTGAATGGTTGGCACAGAACTCTTTTTCTCATGGAATAATTATGGTCCAAAAAGAATTTGCAGAAAAACTTCTTGCACAGTCAAAAAATAGAAGATCTATTAGCATAATTGCAACTCATGCATTTGATATTACAAAAATATCTGATGTTGGTAAGAATAATTTTTCACCTGCTCCAAAAGTTGATTCAGTGATTTTAAAAATTTCTAAAAAAATTGATATGGATAAAAAATTAATTTCTATTATTAATGATATTTTTTCTTATAGAAGAAAAACTGTGAAAAATATTTTAAAACAATTCAATAAACAAAGTAGTATAGAGAAACGTGTCGATGAACTTTCAGGGGATGAAATAGTTAATCTTGGAAAACAAATTCTTGCAAAATGATGAATATCCTCCATCTGAGGATACCTTTTTTATTGCAAATAATATTGAACATGAAAAAGGAGATTATGCGCTAGATATTGGAAGTGGATCTGGATATCTTACAAAATTACTTTCTGAAAATTTTTCTTTTGTTGTTGGGACTGATATTAATTATACTGTATTACAACATCAAAGCTCTTACAAAACAAATAATTTGATTTGTTGTAATAGTTCAGATGCATTAAAAATAAAATTTGATTTCATTGTTTGTAATTTACCTTATTTGGCAACTAATGAAATTTTAGATATTGCAACTGATGGTGGTGCTGAAGGATTTGAGATACCGAAAAAAATCTTTGACTCCTCTTTAAAAAATCTTAAAGAAACTGGCAAATTTATTTTTGTGACTTCTTCTTTATCTAATTATCAAAAACTTATGGATTACGTTGAAAAATTAGGTTTGAAAACCAAAATTATTGCAAGGAAGAAACTTTTTTTTGAAGAATTAATACTTGTAGAGGCAATAAATTGATTATTTTCTTAAATTATTTTTTGCATATGTAATAATTGCATCTGTCATTTGTGTAGTGGTTGCATTACCTCCGATATCCCATGTTACTACTTTTCCTTCGTTAATAACCTGTTCAGTTGCAGAAAATATTGCATCTCTTACTTCTCTCTCCCCCATGTAATCTGCCATCCATGCACCTGATAACACAGTTGCTGTTGGATTTACTTTATTTTGTCCTGCAAATTGTGGTGCACTTCCATGTGCTGCTTCAAACATTGCATAATTGTTTCCAATATTTGCAGAATAAATTAATCCAATTGAACCTACAAGAGCTGATGCGAGCTCTGAAATAATATCCATAAATAAATTAGTACTAACTAATACTGAACCATTAAACTGTTCAGTTGCAATTATCATTTGCTGTGCCATATTATCTATGTAAATTTCTGATAATTCTATTCCTGTTCCTTCAACTGCTTTTTGTGTTTCATCCCAAAATATTCCATCTGTTTGTTTTAAAATATTTCTTTTTGTAATTGCAACCATTTTTTTCATTTCAAATTTGTTTGCCCAATCTACTGCAGAGTCAACTAATCTTCTACTTCCTTGTCTAGTGATTTTTCTAATTGCTATTGCTGCATCATCTGTAATTTTTGTCTCTACCCCTGTGTAGAGACCTTCAGTTGCTTCTCTAAAACATACACAATCAAGTTTTCTATTTGGTGTTAATCTATCATAGGTTTTAGTTGGTCTAATATTTGCATAAAGATCAAATTTTTGTCTTAATGTAACTGCAACACTTCTAGGAGCTTCTGGAACTGGAATTGTTGTCGTTGGACCTTTGAAACAGCAATCTGTTTCTTCTAATGTACTCATAGTTGAATCTGGGATATATGATGCATCTTTTCTTCCATTTTTCTCCCATTGTTCTGATCCTACTTCACACAAAATAATTTCTGATTGAAAGTTACATTCCTTTAGAACTCTTAACATTGAATCTACTACTTCAGGTCCTATACCGTCTCCTTTCATCACTGCAGTTTTTTTACTCATTATTGCAAGATTCTGATACACTTCTAATTAATTCTATAACTGTCCATATGACAACGAATGAATTTATTTACAGATACCTCTAGTCATAATTATGCGGGGGTCGCCTAGCCTGGTAGGGCGTGAGATTGCTAATTTCATGTTCGCAAGAACTCGTGGGTTCGAATCCCTCTCCCCGCGCCATTAAAACTTAATAGACCGATTTAGGCAGTTTTTTTATGGGACGTAGAAAAAGTCAAAAAATTATTCGTACAGGTCCAAAGAATGCCACTACTGGAATGTGTCCTTTATGCCAAACAATTGGAAAAATATTTCTTTTAGGCTCACCTGGTGAAGAAAGAGCAAAATGTGAAAAATGCCGTCAAGAATTTGAATTATAATTTACCCTCAGTATCTCTTAATTCAACTATTCACCCATAACCTTTTAAAACAATTTTCTAATCATAATTAATTATGAGTTCAGAAGCTGAAACCATTTATGAGCGAGTTGCAAAACTTGAAGATGAAATTGCATTACTTCGCAGTGAATTAGATATTATTAAAAGAGCATTTAGAAATAAACTTGCTCGTCATGAAATATCACTGATCAAAGAAGGTAAAGAAGTAGATTCTATAATTGATTAATTTTTTGTCTTTATACTTCTAATCAATTCTAAAATAAAATCTACGTCCTCTGCATTTGGATTTATTTCTAAATATTTATTCAAATATTGTAATGCTTTTTTAGAATTAAGTAATCTTTGTTCCAAAATTCCTTTATCTCTTATGTCTTCTGGAGATTCTGGTTCAATTGCTAATGCCATATTTACACAACGTAATGCTTTTTCATATACGAATGATTGTATGTATGAATTTTTTAAATTACGAACCATTCTTATGAGAATTTGTTCTGGTTCTACTTCATCTAAAAATTCTGGCTTGAATTCTAGTTCTCCACCAAAATTTGCATCTAGAACTTCTTGTAAATCATCAATATTTAATAAACGTCCATCATAAAATGGATCTAATATCATCTCTTCGTTATATTTTACTAATATGTGTCCTGGAAATCCTACAATTTTAAGATCTAATCCAATAAATTTTGCAATTTCAACATAAAGAATAGATATTGTAATTGGTAGACCTGTTTTTTTGTCTATGACTTCATTAAGAAAATTATTTTTTGGATTAAAGTAATCATCATCATCTCCACTATAACCTAAATTTTCAAAGAGATGTTCATTTAACATTGAAATTAGATATGTTGGATTTTTAACATCACTAATTGATTCTTTTAATGACATTCCAATTCGGTTTATTCTTTTAATATATTCGTCAACATGTAAATCTGGATACTCTATCAATTGTGAGAATTTGAGACATTTTTCAATTAAGTTAAAGTTTGGATTTTTTACAAATGATATCCATTCTGCAACTAATGGATCAAATTTTTCACTCAATATTACTAACTCAGTTTTTTTAGGTATAATTGAGGATCTTTCAATTCTTTTGTATTTGGAGGAATTTCAATCATTTTTTTGAATGTATTTATGCCTAATTTTTCATATATTGTTTTGGTGAAATCTTTGCCCATACTTTTTCGCACTTGATATGCAGAAAAATCTGTTCCCATAAACGTGCTAAGATAATTTTGAAAATCTTTGTCATCTTTTAAGATATTTTCAATGGCAAAAGCTGCCATTCCTTCCATTGCAGTAAATGCCGCATGATGTTGCTGTATTGGAACTAACCATTTTTTGTAAATATCTAAAAGTTGTGGAATTGATTCTCCTATTTTTGGATCTATCTCTACATGAGTGAATGTCATTACATCCGGACCTATCTGTTCAATTAAGAAATGATCTGGATTCAAAAAGAAAAACAAATTTGCTTTTTTTGCAAATGGAAAATCATCTGGTACAGCTTGTAATTGACAATATTCTGAAAGTTTGTTTGTTGTTTCAGTATCTAATGATAAAATAATACTTGCTAATTCTTCATTTATTTTATTGACTTCAATTGCTGCATTTTTGTTAACTTGTTGTAAATTTTCTTGTGCTGCATGAATTAACTCTTCAAGAACTGTCATTTTTACAGCTCCTATGTATCCAGAGTTTACACTATCAAATTTTAATTCATATGGTTCACCTTGTTTATGAAGAATTATTTCTGGATACCTTGATAGAATAAATTTATTTAAATAAATTATTGAATCTAGATAATCTCCATACGTTGTTGTAATTTTAGAAATATATTGAATTGCATATGTGGAGTATACTAAATATTTGGCAGTATCTTGTTGCATTAATTCTGCAATCTTTGTTTTGTCCTCTTTTGCAACAGCATTAAATAATTCTGTTACAAATTCTTTAGATTCTTTATCTGCAAATACTTTTTTACCTTTCAATCTCTTCAAATCAGTTAGTTCTGGAAATTTTAATTCAATATTTTCTGGAATTTTTACTCCCAGAAACTCTTCAACTTTATTTTTGTAATCTGAAAAAATACCTGTTGCAATTTCTTCCAAGTCCTTGAATTCTACTTTTCGGCCTATGTCCTCGTTGGCTCTACTTGCTAATTTGATAATCTCTTTTTCTTCATCCATTTCAACTGATAATTGCCCAAATAACGCCTCAGTAAATTCTTGAAATTCTCCCAATTTGTTTAAAATCTGAAAATACTACATTTAACATTAACTTGATTTTGTTAAAAAGAAATTTTTTACTACTAGAAAAAGAATACAATGAAATATGCAATTATTCCTTAGTATTGTATGGCAGCTATTATCATAATACCTATTTTGGTTGTTACTGTAATTGCACTTTCTTCTTATCTAGTCTACAAATTATTTTTACAAAGTTTGTTATCTAAACGATCATTAACTCAAACACTTGAAAAATACAATATTGACAAGACTCCTTCTCAAATAATTAAAGAATATTATGAAAATAAAGGAGAATCATTATCTCATCAAGAAATTCAAAAACTTGAAAAAAATTATATAAAAAATGAGCCAGAACAATTTCTAGCAATGTATGATGCAATTAGAGATAATAATAAAACTAAAGAAAAATAATATTTTACTTTAATTATTTTATGGTGTTGTTGGAATTGAAATAAATGGTGTTCCACCTTCTCCTACTACAAGTGGAAGTCTACCGTCCCATGCTTGGGTCTTTAACCATTCTAGGTAAAATGGATTATTTGACAATGCCTGATTGATTATTGAAATTGCTTCTGCTTCACCTTGTGCTTCTGCAATGTTTGCTGCTGCTAAACCTACTGCTTGAGCTTCTAATTGTCTTGCTTCTACTTCAATTCTAATTAGATCATTTTCTGCTTTTTGGGCTTTTTGTTCTGCTTCTACTTTAGATTCAATTGCTTTTGCAAATAATGGTGAAAACTCAAAGTCTGTAATTGAAATTACTTCTGTATCTATATAAAATTGATTTAATCTCTCTCTAATTGCATTTTCAATATCTGATTTGACTAGTGGTCTTTTAGTAATTAATTCTTCAGCATTATAATTTGCAGATACTTGTTTTACTGTTTCATCGATTGCTGGTTGAATAACTCTATTTTCATATGATAAACCAATTTCTTTGTAAAGAAAGTGAACTCTTTCTGTATCTGGATGATAGTTTACGGTAACTGTTGTTTGAACTGTTTGAAGATCTTTTGATGCACTTCTAGTTGATGTATCATACTTTAGTGTACGAACTTCCATTTGGACTACTTCATCTTGAAATGGAATAACAAAGTGAATACCTTCATCTAAAGGTGGATTTGTAAGATCTACTGCACTCCAATGTGTTAGTATGCCTCTATTACCTGCATCTACAATTTTTACAGATGAAGATGCAACTACACCTATTATGACAAGAACGATAATTGCTAAAAGAACTATTTTAGCTCCACCTGGTATGCTTGCATTAAGTTTAGGTGATTGATACTTTGACATCTGTAAATCTCATGGTGTTTCCTATTATTATACCCATCACAATTTGTTCTTGGATTGTGGAATAATCTGCCTCAACAGATTTATCCTGTTTATTCTTAGTAGTATCATGGAAGCTGATTTTTCATGGATGTATTTGATAATTTTCTTAATGATTCCATTAGCTCGTATTTTACCTCGTATTTTGAAAAAATTGAAGTCTGGTAATTCTGAGTCTCAGGAAATCCCTCAAAGACAATTTGAATCTAATTTTAATAGATATGAAGATCAATCTGATAAACAATTTGAATCTAATTCAACTGAATATCAAGAGCCTCCAAAATCTTCTAAACCTCAAACCAAAAACATGCTTGTTTTAGGCGAATTACATAGAGGAGTAAAACAATTTGAAGACATTCAAAAAAATACTGGATTAACTACTGAGGAACTAAATTCTATTTTAGAAGACTTGGAAAATAATGGATTAATGAAAGCCCAACAAAAATCTGGATTATTTGGCATGAAAACTGAATTAGTACCAACTGATAAGGGATTCAAAGAGTACTACTCCTAGATTTTTTATCTAATTCTTCTCATAAAATGCAGATACTTTATTTTAAAAATATTTTTTTTGTGTAACGTAAGAAATTTACATCTGGATCGATACTAATTTCGATAAGATGATTCATGATTGATGGATTTATTGTGATTTTATGAATTGTAAAAAAGGATTTGTCCATAGTTTTGCATACTTTTCTATTTTAGATAAAAAATGTTGTATCCATTGTGGTATTGACAAGTCTATTTGATCTAAGCGGATACTTGTAAAATTTTAAGAATAATCTGTGTGCCGGGGGCGAGTTTCGAACTCGCGACCTCCAGATTATGAGTATTGCCTTAGTTGGAGAACCGTTAGAGTTTACCAATTGAACTGGCACTCTAACCAGGCTGAGCTACCCCGGCATACAATATGCTTCAAAAATTGGGAAATTAAATGATTCTACCGTCTTTGATCTTAAGTTTTTCAATATAATGCAGGGATGGATACCTGAAATGCGTGATTTTGGATATTCAATCAAAGTTAATCAAGACCAATTTTCTGTGTAAATTATGTCAGAAGAAAATGATTTAGAAAGGATTGAAGAATTGGTTAACAAAGGTATTTCATTACAAAGAGAAGCAAAACACAAGGAAGCTATTGTGTGCTTTGATAAAGCAATTAGTCTAGATGAAAATATGAATGGAGAAGCAGATTCAAACTTGTTACTTCTCAAAGATAATTCATTGACGAAACTAGGGTAAAACGAGTTAGATAATTGGACAGATAAACAAAAAGCAGAAGCAAAAAGAAATGAGATAAGTTATGAGATAGATGTGTTATTGACACAGAAGAGTATACTAAATGAATTAGAATATGTCAGTAAAATTTTAGAAGATATCAATAATGGTATCAGGGCTGAGAAAATAATTACAAAAGATCCATCATGATAATGTTGATTTTAAATTAAGAATTGATTTGAGAATCTTTGGGAGTCTTAGATTTACGAAGAAATTTGAAATATAGAAAAACTAGGATTGGAGATTTCAATAAAACCAATAAAATTAGATAATCTGTTAATTCTAGCATTATCCTACTTAGTTACTACATTTGTTATTACGTTGGTTAGAACAATACCTGTAATAAAGAGAATTAAGATTAGGGGAAAAAGAATTCTTTTCTTCATGTCTATCTTTTATTTTTGTAACTAAAATATGATTTTATCTAGACGTTAAAACAAGATTTATCTTTCAAACAAACTAGTTTAGCTAAAGAAAACAAATTGTAAATAATAATTTAGTTTAATCTTGCAGGATTTGATTTAGAATTACTTTTTGTTTTGATGTTGGTAAATGAAAATTTGTAATTATTATCAAATGGTATTAAAAAATTTCTGATATGTTTGGAAATATTTTGCTTGGGTATTTTTTTGCAATTTTAGATATATCTGGTAATTCTATTTTGGAATTAAATTTTTAATTATCTAAATAATTTTGATTTTTTTTCCAATTTCATAATTTCAAGATTTTGACATTTTTCTCTATTTTTACAATCTGTCAAAGTTTGCTATTTTGGCTAAATTCTTAATTTATGCCATTTTTGACGTTAAATCATTTACAAATTTTAATAAAATATTGAGCAAGTCTATGATCCTTTGATCGCCCCTCCAAATGACTTTACAGATTTAAAGATTTTTGATAATTTGATCGTAAAAAACGAATCTAGTCGCACGGAATTAATT
>CAJQSS010000013.1 GCA_905616385.1 uncultured Candidatus Nitrosopumilus sp.
AAAAAAAACTCCAAGCTACAAATTATGGCAACATCACTAGAAAATTTCGGTACATTAGAATACGTTCTTGATAAATATTCTAAAATTTGGTGCTGGAAAGTTACAGGTAAGCATGCAGTCGAAATGATTTCAAAATTAACTCCTGAGGCTTGGTATGGCGAAAATGAGAATGAAGTAATTATTGCAGATTCTACTGAAAGCCTAAAAAACCTTAAACTTCTAATGGATCGATACCCGTTAGACATACTATCCAAATCTATCTGGCAAAGAAAAATTATCACAACATATGCCCCAAAACCTACTCTGCCTCCAATTAAACATAAACTAAAACGTGCCAAAGCTGGTGAACAATTTAGAGGTAAACTAATGAACTTTCAAAAAGAAGGTTTAGATTTTTTACTAAAATCTTCCGGTAATGCATTACTTGCAGATGAAATGGGTCTTGGAAAAACGGTCCAAACCCTAGCATACGTTTCAACAGAAAAACAAACTTTTCCAGTATTAATTGTTGCACCATTAGTTACTCTAAAAAATTGGGAACGTGAAATTGAAAAATTCCTTAAGAGAAAGAGTAGAAATGGTAGAATCGTTGAATCTGAATCTCCTAGTGTAACTCTAATTCGAACTGGCAAATCTAAAGAATTACCAAAAAGTGATATGTATGTAATTAATTATGAATTACTTCTTAAGCGTTCTGAGGATATTGAAAAAATTGGAATACGTACTATAGTTTGTGATGAAGTTCATAATTTAAGATCAAAAACTACTCAAAAATATAGGGCTATTAAAAAACTTGCAGCCCTATCTACAGTTCAATATAGAATTGGACTTTCTGGTACTCCAATTTACAATCGTGGTTCTGAAATATGGCCCATTATTGATATTTTGAAACCTGGGTTACTTGGAAGTTTTAAAGAATTTTGTGAATACTTTTGTTATGTGAATGATAAAGGAAAAGCAATTGTTTTAGAAAATAAACGAGCTTCACTTAGAAATGAATTACAAAAACATGTTATGCTTCGTAGAAAAAAATCTGATGTACTAAAAGAACTCAAAGATAAAGTTAGGTACAAAGAGGTTATTGCATCTGATACTGACTTTTATCTTGAAGAACTTGATAAAATTTGGAAAAAACTTGAATCTGAACAAAAAGAAGCTCAAACAGAATTTTCTAAATCTGCATCATATCATAGGGCAATTCAAAGTGAGAGACAAATTGCAGGTATTGCAAAATTATCACACGTAATTAATTTTGTCAAAAATATTATGGAAATTGAAGAGAGTGTGGTTGTATTTTGTCACCATAAAGTAATTCATAAATTACTCCATGAGAGTCTTCAAGAGTTTTCTCCTGTCTCTATTATTGGTGGACAATCTGATAATTTACGACAGGATCAAATTGATAAATTCCAAAGAGGTGAATCAAAATTGATGATTGCAGGTATTCGTGCTGGAAATGTGGGAATTAATTTAACTCGAGCCAAATATGTTATTTTCGCAGAACTTGATTGGAGCCCTGCAATTCATAGACAGGCTGAAGATAGACTTCATAGGATTGGGCAAAAAAATACTGTTTTTGCATATTATTTGATTGGAAATGGAACTTTGGATGATCATGTTGCAAGTATTTTAGTTGATAAAAGTTATGAAATTGACGCAATTATGGATGAAACAGTTGATACCTATGAAAATAAGGATAAGGCTGCATTGATTTTAGCTCAAATTCAAGATAAACTCCATTCAAAATAATCTCTAGATCACTTCCTTTCAAACTTTTTCTCGATCATTTTGATCTTATTTTATTGAAATAATATTGATCAATAGTTAGTATGGATTAAAGATAATCTAAAAATAGACTATGATTCTTTCTCTAGTTATGAAAACATTTTGTAAATGCGGTTGTGAATCTCCATTAACTGATTATGAATATAGAAAATGGAGTGGATACAAGCGTGGACATGAACCTCTACCTTAATCTTTGATATTTTTAAATTTTAATTTTTAAAGTTATTTTTAGTATTGGAAAATATTCTTAAAAATTTTTCTAATTCTTCTTTTTGTTCTTCTGGTGATGTATTTTCCCAAATTTTTAATTGATTAAATTCTGCTAATTTGTAGAATAAGTCCTTATCCTCATCACTAAACTCATCATGTCCTTTTTTGTTAATTTTTCCGCGCCTTCTTAATACTCCTTGCCTTCCTTTAGATTCTTCTTGATACTCAATAATTACTTTATTTTTAAAATCAATTAAATCTGGTACAAATTGTCTGAATCCTTTTTTTCGAAATTCTATTGCTTGTTCTTCTGTTAAATATGGTGTTTTTTTCCATGCTCCAAATTCATCTATGACTATTCTTGTTTTTCCTTCTTTTGTATCGGTATCTATGATAAAATTATAATGCTTTTTTTTATCAAATTGTTTTATTTGTTGATTAATTTCAAATAATTTTTGAAGATCTTGGATTCCCATATTTTATCTGTTAAATTTTGGTATATGTGCCGAAGGTTATCTTCTAATATTTTAATCGATCATTTTTCTGTTGGAATCAATTAAATTGATATTTGAATTAAAATCTGTGAATTTGGATACTTTTGAAGCAATTTCTAGTAGACGTGCAATTAAAAAATTTGATAGTAACTACAAAATGACATCTGAGCAAGTTGATTCTTTAATGAAATTAACTATTCTTTCACCTACTAGTTATAATCAACAGAACTGGAGATTTGTAATTTCAACTGATCAAGATGTCAAAGAGAAAATTTCTATTGCAGCAAGAGGGCAGGCACAACCAAAAGATGGCTCTCTTGTGGTAGTTTTATGTGGGAATATGGATGCATGGAAGACTGAACCATTACGATATTGGAAAAATCATCCTTCTGAAAAACAAGAAACAGTAAAAGCTGCACTTGAGAAAAAATATGATGGCAATCCTCAAAATCTTCGAGATGAGGCAGTTCGGTCATGTGGCATGGCAGCTCAAACCATTATGCTTGCAGCAAAACAGATGGGATTAGACTCTTGTCCTATGGTTGGATTTGAATATGATGAATTAGCCAATGTGATTAATTTACCTGAGAATCATATGATAGTGATGATGATAGTAGTTGGAAAACGAGTACAAGATGCATCACAACGTGGCGGTCAACTAGATTTAGATGAAGTCGTTTTTCAAAATAAATTTTAATTAAACTATTCCATCATTTTTAGAGTATCTGATGCTGTGATAATTCCTATGATTTTTGATTTTTTTGATACTAGAATACATTTTGAATATCTTATCAGTGGAACTAAAACATTTGCTGGAGTGTCATAATCTACAATTGGTGGAATAGAATCCATCGTATCTGATAATTTTGATTTTTTTAACTCTGCTCCCCCTCTATCTGCTAAATGTTTCACAATCCCATCTTCTGAAACCACCCCTACTACATCCGTTCCATTAAAAACTGGAATTTGACTAATTGATAATTCGTGCATTTTTTTAATTGCATCATGTAATGTGTTTGTTGGTTTTAATTTTATGATGTCCTTACTACAAAAATCCCCAGCTGTATGTGATGATGATTCTCCTTCAAGTTTTGCCAGGTTTTCAAATATTTTTTTTGCAGTTTCATAACTTGGTTGACTTCTTCCAGATTCTATCTGGTTAATCATTGATGTGCTAACTCCTGTCATTATTGCCAGTTTTTTTTGAGTGATGCCGATTTTTAGTCTTATTTGTTTTATAGAGTCAATTCTTGGAAGCAATTCAATTATGATTGAGTCTGGTTGGTTTTAAAATGTATTATTTTCTCTTCTTTTTTACTTTCTTTGGTTGTTCAATTGCTGCTTGAGCTGCTGCTACTATTGCAATAGGGATTCTGTGTGGTGAGGCACTAACATAACTAAGTCCTTCCCCATGGCAGAATTTAATTGAACTGGGGTCCCCACCGTGTTCTCCGCATATTCCCACTTCCATATTTGCTCTAACGCCACGACCAGCTGCTATTCCAATTTTAATTAAACTGCCTACTCCATTTACGTCAATTGATTGAAATGGGTTCCTTTCTAGTAGTTCTTTTTCCATATATTCTGGTAAGAATTTTCCTTCAACATCTTCTCTACTAAAACTAAATGTTCCCTGTGTTAAGTCGTTGGTACCGAAACTAAAAAATTCTGCAGTTTTTGCAAGTTCGTTTGCAGTTAATGCTGCTCTAACCACTTCAATCATAGTTCCAAAGTTTATTTTCAATTTCATTTTGTGTTTTGTTTCTGTTTCTTTCTTTATTGTATCATAAATTTTCTTTATATGGTTTAATTCTGCAATACTACTAATCTGTGGTATCATAATTTGTGGATGGGCTTTAACTTTTTTCTTGGTTAACTCTACTAATGCTTCAAATACTGATCTAATTTGCATTTCATAAATTTCTGGATATGTGATCCCTACTCTAACTCCTCTATGACCCATCATTGGATTAATTTCTGCAAGTTCTCTAGCTCTCTTTAGTACAATTTCTGCTTTATCAACTTCGTTTGTCTTTCCATTTGCTTTTAATTTTTGAATTTTTTCAACCAATTCTTCTGGATTAGGTAAGAATTCGTGTAGTGGTGGATCTAGTAATCTAATTGTAACTTCGTACCCTTCCATTGCTTTTAGAATTTCAATAAAGTCGCTTTTTTGTAATTGACCTAGTTTATTCAAAATCTTACTTCGCTCTTCAATATTTTCAGCCATAATCATTTCTACAAATAAATTGATTCTATCGCTACCGTTGAACATTCTTTCTGTTCTGCATAGTCCGATTCCTTGACCTCCAAACTTTCTTGCTAGTTTTGCTCCATCTGGAGTATCTGCGTTGGCTCTAACTCCAAGTGTTTTTGTTTTTTGTGCCCATTGCAAAATTTGTTCAAAGTCTTTTGTTACTTTTGGCTCTACAGTTGGAATTTCTCCAATAAAGACAGTTCCTTCACTCCCATCAATGGTGATTGTATCGCCTTCTTTGATTGTTATTCCGTTTGCAGTACCTATGTTGTTATCATAATCAATTTTTAATTCTGGACATCCTACTATGCATGGTTTTCCCATTCCTCTTGAAACAATTGCTGCATGAGATGATTTTCCTCCTAAACTTGTCAAAATTCCTTCTGATGAAAAGAAGGCAGGCACATCTTCTGGTTTTGTTTCTTTTCTTACTAGTATGACTTTTTTACCTGCATCTCCTAATTCAATCGCTTTTTTTACATCAAATATTACTATTCCACTTGCAGCTCCTGGAGATGCTGCAATTCCTTTTGCCAGTTGTTTAAAATCTTTAATTTTAGATTCATCCATTGTTCTATGTAACAATGCTTCTAATTGTTGCGCTGGAATTCTTGTAAGTGCTTTATTTTTATCAATTAATCTTTCTTTAACCATGTCTACTGATGTTTTTACTAGTGCTGCTGCACTCATCTTTGCAGTTCTTGTTTGTAACAAGTAAAATTTTCCTTGTTCAATTGTAAATTCAATATCTTGTGGTTCTCTGAAATGTTTTTCTAATTTTGTACATGCATTGCTTAATTCTTTATGTGATTTTGGCATGTCTTTTTTTAGTAACTCAATACTCATTCCTGTTCTTACTCCTGCAACAACATCTTCCCCTTGAGCATTAATCAGATATTCTCCTTCCATCTCTTTTTTACCATTATGTCCATTTCTTGTAAAAACAACTCCAGTTGCACTATCATCACCCATATTTCCAAATACCATTGTAACTACATTTACTGCAGTTCCATTTGCAATATCTTTTGTAATATTATTTTTTTCACGATAAACTATTGCTCTTTCTCCCATCCAACTTTTAAAAACTGCTTCAATTGATAATACCAATTGTTCATCCGGTGTATCTGGGAATTTTCTTTTTGTATGTTCTTCACAGATTTTTTTATATTTTGATACAATTATTTTTAGTGATTCCACGTTTAGTTTACTGTCATCTGTAACCCCCTGTTTTTCTTTTGCAGCATCTAACACATGATCAAATTTTTCATCATTTACCCCAAACACTACTTTTCCAAATAATTGAATAAATCTCCTGTAAGAATCCCATGAAAATCGTGGATTTTTTGTCTGCACAGCAAACCCCTCTACTGTTTTTTCATTTAATCCTAAATTCAAAATTGTATCCATCATTCCTGGCATTGATATTGCTGCACCTGAACGAACTGAAACTAGTAATGGGTTTTTTGTTGAATTCCATTTTTTACCTGTCTTTTTTTCCATTTTTGCAATGTTTTTCATCACTGCTGGCATCACATCTTTTGGAAGTTTTTTATTGTTATCATAATACTTGTTACAAACTTCAGTTGTAATTGTAAATCCTGGTGGTACTGGTAGTTTTAATCTAGTCATTTCACTTAAACCTGCACCTTTTCCGCCTAACAGCATTCTTTTTTTACTATCTGCCTCTTCAAATGCATAAACTGGCTTGTTTTTTACCATACAAAAATTTGTAAATTTTTTGGCTTTTTAAACTAATGCCTTTGCAAATTCAGAAATTATTTTATTCCAATTTTTTGCTTTAATTATTCCACTTGCAACAAGAATTCCTTTTGATCCTAACTCAATTGCTTTTGATACATCCTCACCTGATACAATCCCTGCACCACAAAGTAATTCTGTTTTATTTTTTGAATTATTAACTATGCTTGCAGCTTTTGCAATTAATTCTGGTTTTTCTTTAGATATTGCCTTTCCTGAACCAATTAACTCTGGTGGTTCTATTGCAATAAAATTTGGATTAAGTTTAACATATTTTTTAACTTCTGCAATATCTTTTACACAAACTATTGAAATCATCTTTAATTCTTTTAATTTTAAAACCAATTTTTCAATTTCTTTATTTGATATCCTATGTTCACTATGATTGATTAATGATCCTTTAACTTTTGATTTTTTTAATAATTCTGGAACTATGAATCCTGTAGTACTTCCAATTTTTGAATCATCTATGTGTTGAGCTAAGATTGAAATTGAACTATTTGCAACTAATCCCATTAGATGTTGTGGTGGTGATATGGCAATTTTAATTTTATATTTTTTAGAAACTTGTTCTGCAATTTTTATAAATTTGATAATTTTATCCCCTGATATTTCTTCATAGTTTTTACAATTAATTACAAACATCTTTGTTTGGATTTTTTTATATCGTATTTAATTCTTGGTTGAATTTATTATACATTAACTACATTTTGATATCTTCTTTTCATTGCTGAAACAATAATCATTAAAATTAGTCCTGCAATGTTTGTGCCTATGATAAATACATCTGATACAATTGATCCGTAAACTAGCCATAATGTTGATCCTGCTGCGATAAATATCATTAAAAATTTAGAAATGTCTTTCATACTTTTGGTTTTATAGCCTTTGTAGACCTGCTCAACCCATCCCGTGAGAATTAAAATTCCTGCAGATACCCCCAGAATTGTTAATAGTACTCCGTCAACTTCCATTATCCCATCAACTCCAAAAGAATTCGTCCAATCCTGTTTGTTTTGGTTTTCCAAGCATTACATCAAAATCTAAATCCATTGATGATGTTATTTGCTCTAATGTTGATTCTAAAAATTCCATGTATTTTTTGGAATCAATTTCTTCTTTTTTTGCCAATTCAACTGGTTTTACTCCTGGCTTGTTTAGTATCTTAATGAATGAAATTTTGTCTCCTTTTTTTATTTCTCTCATTCCCTCTAATTGTTTTGCTGCCCTGATGTGCTGTGGTATTGTTTTTGTATATTCTGATGGTGCTTTACTTAACATCACATTAAATGTTAAATCTTCTAAAGGAATTTCTTTTGCTTCTAATTTTTTACCACATGCTGAAATTTTTTCAGAAATTTGTTTTTTTGCTTTTACAAAATCTTCCATTGTTTGAACTTCAGATAGAACATCTACTAATTCAAAAAATAATTTTTTAATAAAT
>CAJQSS010000014.1 GCA_905616385.1 uncultured Candidatus Nitrosopumilus sp.
AAGAGGGTAAAAAAGAGAATTATCAATATGCCATAGCCCAAGATTGGGTAAAATATCCAATGAAAGAGCCTACAAAATTCATGAAAGTAGAGTGGTCTCCATTTGTCCAATATATTAAAGAAAGGCAAAAATTTACCAAATAAAATTGGGAAAAGTTTTCGCTGTTGGTGTTGGGCCTGGTTCGGCAAAATATGTGACAGAAATTGTAAAAGAAATTATTCGAAATTGTGATATTGTAATTGGTTACAAATACACTCTAAAAACAATAGAGCAATTCATTGAAGGAAAAGAAATCTATGAAATAACTATGAATGATCAAGAAAAATCATATCAAAAAGTACTACCTGAATTAGATGATAAAACATTGGTAATTCCATTTACAGGAGATGTTAATTTTTCAGAATCTGAGGTAGTTGATAGATTAATAGAGATTTTTGGGGAAGTGGAAATTGTTCCAGGAATAAGTTCAATTCAAGTTGCTGCATCAAGAGCCAAAGTACCATTGGATAAATCCAAAGTGATTACAATGCATGTTACAACTCCAATTGAAGATAAAAAATTAGAATTACAAAAAGCATTGATAGATGGTTTTAGTGTTATACTAGTTCCAAGACCATGGCCAAAACAACCAGACAAACACTTTATGCCATCAGAAATAGCAATTTATCTTAGAGAAAATAATTTTGATACTTCTAAAATGAAAGTTCATGTTTTTGAAGCAATTACAACTGAAAATGAAACTAATTTTGTGGGAACTGTTAAGGATTTAGAAGGAAAAGAATTTTCTGATTTATCTGTAATGGTGTTTAATCAAGCAAGTTTGGATTCTTACATGAATTATAGATGGCAATGGGAAAACTAATTTCTTAAATTATAATCCAGGCATCTCAATACTTTCATTTTGAACTAATTCTATCATGTAAAATTCAACATAGCCACCTACTAAAAGAAGGGCTATTACAACTCCAATTTCAATAATTGTTGGTTTAATAAATTGAGATAGATTTGTTTTTGTAATTACTGCTTTAATCAAAATAAAACTTCTAGAAATTCCTAATGAATATGCAAAAATTTCCATTAATCCAAACGGTGATAAAAATAAAATAGAAAGTGGAGAAATATTAGCTATTTCAGGTATAGAAGTTACAATTGCAGCAAAAGCATATCCTGTAGACCATGAAGAAAATAGTCCCCAAAAAATACCAAATCCAGGAATAAACATTGGTAATGCAATAGTTGTATTATGTACAAAAATACCAAATGCGTCAATATCTAAAACTAATTTTTCAAATTCTTCCATGAACAAATTTGCTTCTTCTTCACTAACAGTAGACATTGAACCAAGTTGGAAAATGACTGTAAAAATTACTAGAAATGTAAAAAATGTAATAATTCTCATTTTATTCATATTGGTTTGTTTTTATGAACAATATTTGAGGGTTAGTTTAGAGCAGATTTAATTAAACCAAATGATATTTTTTGATATGAAAAAAGAGTTATCCTTTGCATTAAATTATGCATTAAACAAAGGGTTTCAAATTCATCCAAATGCATTTAAAATTTTAGATGAAATTACAGATGTTAAACAATTAGAGAATATCATAAAAGAAATTGTTAAAGAAAAAACTAAACAAAAATTATTTCAAATTAATCAAAATGATTTAGAAACCTATCTTGGAATAAAAGATGATCCTAATCTTCAAAATGAGATGAAGGTATTATCAGATCCCACTAGTAAAATTACATCAGGTGAGGGGGTTAAAGGATACAATGCCTTGTTTTCTAGTCGTTTTAACAAACTTAAGCGAATTATTTCTGACAGACCAGAATCAAAGATGATAAAAGCCATATCAGTTGTTAAATCAAAACTTCAAAAAGAATGGGAGGTTGAAAACAATGTGTATGTGTGTGGGTTAGTTACTACAAGAAATGCCGAAAGAAACATCACAAAATTAGTTTTAGAAGACCCTTCAGGCTCATTTGAGGGTATTATTTTTGATGAAGAATTACAAAAAACTGCTGGAACTCTATTAATTGATCAATTTGTTATAGCACGAGTAGCTACGTCCAAAAATTCAGGATTAATAATTAAAGATTTGATTTTCCCGGATATGCCAGATCAAAAAATTAACAAATCAGAAAGTGAAGTATATGCGGTATTTTTATCTGATTTGCATATTGGAAGCAGATATTTCATGGAGGAGGAATTAATGGAATTTGTAACTTGGTTATCTAGTCCAGATCCTGTTGCAAGAAAAGTTCGTTTTGTTTTAATCGGTGGCGATATAGTTGACGGTGTTGGAATATACCCAAATCAGAATAAAGAATTAGTTTGTCAAACAATTGAAGAACAATTACAAAAAGCAGAAGATTTACTAGATAAAATTCCGAAAAATATTAAAATTATCATTATGCCGGGAAATCATGACCCAGGAAGAAGAGCTCTACCCCAACCTGCAATACCGAAAAAATACAATTCAGGTTTATGGGAAAGAGAAAATATTGAAATGGTTGGTAATCCAACTCTAGTTTCATTAAATGGAGTTAAGGTATTGATGTTTCATGGTCAAAGTATAGATGATATTGTAAAAACTACTCCTGGTCTAAGTTATGATAGACCTACAGATGTTATGAAAAATCTTCTTAGAGCCAGACATCTAAGTCCAGTTTATGGTAGTTCAACACCAATAGCACCAGAAGTAGAAGATCTTTTAGTAATTGAAGATATTCCAGATATTTTTCATGTAGGGCATGTACATAAAGCTCAATTAGATATGTACAAGGGAATTTTATTAGTTAATTCAGGGTCTTGGCAAAAACAAACACCTTTCCAAGCAAGTGTCGGAATGGTCCCAAATCCAGGTCTTGCTATTATTGTAAATTTAAAAACTTTCCAAGTATTACATGAGAATTATAGTTCAAACTCAAATAATGTCTTGCAAAGTTAATTCATCTTTGAAAGATTTTTTAATCATTTCTGATGAAACTGTTAGTTTGTATTTTTTAGTTCTCCCATGAATTCCTTGATGAATTAATCTTCCAGAGATAATTCCAGATAATTCAATTTCACTTAACATTTGAGTAACTCGTCTTTGAGTTAATCCATCTTTCCCAACTATTTTACAGAGATTTTTGTAAGAAGAGTAAATCTCACCAGTAGAGGATCCATTAGCCTTCATTATGGCTAAAAGTACTAGTTTTTCATGTAATGGGTATGATTTTAGAGAGGCTTCCTCTTTATTTTCTTCAATTTTTAGAGAGGCTTCTCTAACATGTGCAATTGTAACTTTATCAGATTGTTGTCTTTCAGCAAGTTCTCCAGCTACTCTAAGTAAATCAATGGCCCTTCTTGCATCACCATGTTCTCCTCCAGCAAGTGCAGCACAGAGATTTAACGCAGGGTCTTCTACAACATTTTCAATAAAAGATTCTTTGATTCTTTCTTCTAGAATTTTTTTAATTTGTTCAACATTATAATTAGTAAATACAATTTCTTCTTCACCTAGACTACTAATTACTCTAGGATCAAGTTTTTCTTTGAATGTTAAGTCGTTTGAAATCCCCACCATAGTTAAAGACCCAATCTCTAATTGCTCGTTTGCTCTTGTTAGTTGATATAAAATATCTTTACCAGTTTTTACAACTAACTGAGCAAGATAATCAATTTCATCAATTACAAAAACTGCATTAAGTTTCTCTGTACTAATTTTATTTAGTAATCTTTTGAAGACTTCACTAATAGCAAGCCCAGTTGTAGGTAATTCTTTCTCATTTAGGCCTAATTGCCTGCCTATATTGACTAATAATCCGTATAATGTTGTCTCGTTTTTAGAATTTGAATATACTAATTTTATTGGAAAATTTGATTTCTCAACTCTCTCTTGAATTTTTGAAAGAACTTTTTTAACAACCAAAGTTTTACCAGTTCCAGGTTTACCATAGACTAGTAAATTGGAAGGTCTAGATTGTTTTAAAATTGGTAATAGTGATTGAGTGACTTGTTCTTGTTCAGAATCTCTATGAAAAATAATATTTGGAATATATGTAAAATGAAGAATTTCTCTATTTTTAATAATAGATTTTCCAGATTCTGCTGCATCAAGCATTCTATCAATAGGGTCAGACATACTCACACACCTTCATTTCCTATCTGTTTCATCTTACTCATCTTCTAATAAAGATAGTATAGAATACAATAGTAATTCAAGTTTAGTTTGTAAGTAATTATTTTTAGTTAGTTTTAGATTTTTAAAAAAAATAATTTTAAAAAAAAAGAGAGTGGAAATATTGGTGTGTGAGGTCTTTATATTAGAAGAAAAATTAGTTAACAAATTGTTAATTTTATGTGAAGAAAATCAAAAAAAACCTCATTTTAACCCCTATATTTCCAATCCAGGCGTTAAGAAACCTATTAACACTGTGAATATCCCAAAACTACCCCTCTATTTCCACTCCAGGCATGATTATTTCATTATTAAGGGGTTTAAATTAGAAATTAAATGTTAATAATAGAAAATAGGCTAGGCGTAGGTTAGGCAGTCAATGTTAACAAACTACAATGTTAACAAAACTGATCAGATCACTTCAACCGTTAACATTAGATCAGTTAGATCTCAAAGATGGCAAAAAAAAGAATTAGAATAGATATGGAGGATGCAGATGGTGCCCGTTATGATATTAAATTAGAAGGGAACGTTACCAGGGATAAAGTCCTCAAAATATTTGAAATGATGGATTTAATGAATATTGAAGAAGAAGAACAACCTGTTAAAATGGATTCTATAGGCTCTAAAATTTGGCATATTACAGATAAATTCTTCCCAATGGGCAAATTTACTTCAACAAATATTCTTGAAAAATATGAGGATGAGTTTAACGAACCAGTAAAACTTAGTGTTATTTCGACATATTTGTCACGATTTGCAGCAAAGGGTAGAGTGGATAGAATAAGAACTGGCCGGGAATGGACCTATCAATCAATTAAGATTGCTCAAAAACAACAATCTATCAAACAATAGTTACTTTCTTAACTATCAAACTATCCTTTTCAAGAATTATTTTCACATATTCTCCTTTTTGTACATCCATAAATCTTCGAAATTGTTTGGGGATTGAAATAGTACCTGCAGATGTTATTTTTACTAACACTTCGTTTTCTTGTACTGACATATTATCATTATAATTTAATAATATATATAATTTAATATTTTAATAGATTAATAAATTTTAAAAAAATACGGTGATTTTCAATTAAAACAATTTATTTTATTAAAAAATTAACTTTGTAATAATCTATACAACAGTTGGATTGGATACAACATCTTCAACTTTAGATTTTCCTTTTTCTGTAATTGAATATATGTATGGTTTTGTTTCTGTGTTTCTTTGAACTAAACCACTTTCAAATAATTTCTTCATTAATCTAGATGTATGCTCTCTACTTCTTTTTGTTGTGATTTGTATATCACGTGATGTCATAGCTTTGTTTGTGATTAGATGCAACACATAATCAGTTGGGCTCACATGCTCAATACTTGTCATATTAGGCGTAGAAACTTGCTTTTCAAGAACAACTTTAGGGTCTTTAATCACTTCAATTTGCTTTTCAGGCTCTTTAGTTTCTATTAATTTTTGCATAAATTGTTTCAAGTCTAGGTTTGGATCAATTGGATTTTCTTCAATTCCTTGAATTTCTAATGCATCTAGGCGTATTTTCATATCAATTAACTGTTTTTCATAGTACTCTAGACGTTCTGTTTGAGTAGGATCAGCAATATCACTATTAGATTTTATGAATGGACGTACTTTGAAGAATAGATACAAACCACCCAAACCTAACAAAAATGCTAAAATCACACCTAAAATCACTTCAGGATCAGGAATTTCTACTAACATCACAATTTTTATGCCTATGTTGTGATTTATTGTGATTGACCAATATTATTTCACACTTTAGATTAACAATCACACACTAACAATCACAATCTTACAATGGTAATCACAATTGATTATTCATTACACTAATCACAACTATCACATGTTTGATGCCTGTCTGATTACCTTCTCTATTACACTAATCACTTCATTTTCTCTTTCAGGAAAGATATCACTCTCATTAATCACACTAATCTGTTCTGAAAGTTTTGATATCACATCAATATCATCAGGCAAAAGTATTCCTAAACCGCGTAAAAGTATGATTGAATAGAATAATGCGACTAATTTCTCTCTAGATTGACCTACTTGTCTATAATACGCTCCTTTAGATATGGAAAAACTTGATTCAAGAAGATCCTTTTGATTTAAAATTATTTCAATTTGTCGCTCTGTAAACAGTGATTTTTTGATAATTTTACTCATAATATTGTTAAAATTAGATTCTTTAGACTCTGCCATAGCTATACAAAACTGTATACCCCTATTCCAATTAAACTTTAAAGTATCATATACAGACCACAACCATGATCGGAAAAGTTGAATCGTTCCTAAAATTAGAATTGGAGAAGAAGAACGCATTACTATTTGTCTTAATTGATTCTGAAGTTTCAAATTTGGAGGCTTCAAGTAAACTTGCTCAAGATGTTGAAAAAATTGGTGCTTCTGCTATCTTAGTTGGAGGCTCATCTGCTACTGATCAAATCGAAATGTCTCAAGTTGTTAAGGGTATTAAACAAGGCATTAAAATTCCGTTAATTCTTTTTCCTGGTAATGTTACAGGTGTTGTACCTGATGCAGACGCTATTCTATTTAGTTCACTAATGAATTCAGAAAATCCTTATTTTATTACACAAGCACAAGCATTAGCAGCTCCAAGTGTTGCTAAATTTGGTTTGGAACCTTTACCAACTGCTTACTTAGTGGTAGGTGATGGTACATCTGCTTGGTTTGTTGGTTCTGCAAGAGGAATTCCTTTCGAAAAGCCAAAAATCGCTGCTGCATATTCATTAGCAGCACAATTTCTAGGTATGAGATTTGTATATTTAGAAGCAGGTTCTGGTGCAAAAACCAACGTAACTCCTGAAATGGTAAAAACTGTTAGACATACCTTTAATGGATTTTTGATAGTAGGTGGTGGAATCAAAGATGTTGAAACTGCTGAAAGTTTGGTTAAAGCAGGAGCAGATGCATTAGTTATTGGAACTTTCCTTGAAGAGGGAGGAAGTTTGACAAAACTAGAGGAAATAGCAAAAGCAATTCAAAGAAGCAAGTAATACTAAATCTATAATGTCTGAAAACGATGCAATTTCTCGTATTCGTCATATTGACATGCCAGACTATTATTTGGATTATTATTCAAATCTCTCAACTGAGACATATTCAATATTTGAACATGCAGCATCAGCAAAAGCAACATTAGTTGATTCTTCAGGTATAATTGAGCCTAAAATTGCATTTGATTTGGCAGATCGAGTTGCAAAAATGCACGAAATTGATATTGCTGATCCATTAAGAGAAATTTTAAAAATTAATGGAAAGGAACTTTCTGCATTAATTCTAGCAAAAGATATTGCATTAGGAAAATATTCACTTCCAGATGCTTCTTTAGAAGATAAATTGGATCTTGCAGTTCGTGTAGGATTAGCAATAATTACTGAAGGTGTAACTATTGCACCTCTACAAGGAATTAGTGAAGTAAAAATTAAGAAAAACAAAGACGGAACTGATTATCTTTCAGTTTCAATTGCAGGACCTATGCGTTCTGCAGGTGGAACAGAATCTGCAGTAACTTTACTAATTGCAGATCATGTTAGAAAAATAGCAGGACTATCAAAATTCCAAGCAAATTCCTTTGATGATGAAACAGGTAGATTTGTTGAAGAATTGCGAATTTATGAAAGAGAAGCTAGTAGCTTTCAATTTCATATTTTGGACGAGGATATTGAACATGTAATTTCAAATCTTCCAGTTGAATTAGCTGGTGTAGATACTGATCCATATGAAGTTGTAAATCATAAAGGAATGACTCGAATCAAAACTGATAGAGTTAGAGGAGGAGCTTTACGTGTTCTTAATGATGGTTTGATTGGGAGATCAAAAAAACTACTCAAAAGAATAGAAATGTACAATCTAGATGGTTGGGAGTGGCTTGGTGACCTTAAAGGTGCAGTTCAAACAGGCGACGCAGAAGATCCTGCAGCAAAACGAATGCGTGAGGTAATTACAGGCAGATCTGTTTTATCTATGCCTAACAAATTAGGTGGATTTAGGCTTAGATATGGAAGAGCATGTAATACTGGATTTGCTGCAGTAGGATTTCATCCAGTTGTTGCTGAAATCTTAGATCATACCATAGCAGTTGGTACACAAGTCAAATGTGATCTTCCTGGAAAGGGAGCAACTGTAGCATTTGTTGATTCTATTGAAACTCCTACAGTACGTCTTCTAAATGGAGATGTTGTAAAAATTAAAGATGTTCAACATGGAATAGAAATTAAAAATAAAATTGAAAAAATTTTACATTTGGGAGATATTCTAATCACATTTGGAGATTTTCTTGAAAATAATGCTCAACTAATTCCTTCAGGATATGTTGAAGAGATTTGGATAGAAGAATTAAAACAAATTATTTCAAAACCTGAGTCTAAAAATCAATATTTAGAACAATTTTTGACTAAATTACCTTCAGTTGAGGAGGCATTAAAAATTTCAATTGATTTCCAGTTTTCATTACATCCTCATTATCTCTATTATTGGGATAAAATTTCATCAGAAGAGTTACTTCAACTTTTACAACCAATAAATTTCAACGAAAGGAAAATTGAGTATTCAATTAAAATTAAAAAAATTCTAGAAAAATTGGGAACCCCACACAAAGTTGTAAACCAATCAATTGTTTTAGAAAATGATGAAGCAAAAGTTTTCTTTAATTTATTATTTGTAACAAAACCAATAATTAATGAATTATCAATTCCTGAAATTTTAACAAACTCATCAAAAATTAAAATTAATAATAAATTTTCTACTTCTATTGGAGTTAGAATTGGAAGACCTGAAAAAGCAGCTGCACGACAAATGAAACCTCCTACACATGTATTATTTCCAATTTCTGATAAAGGCGGACCTACTAGAGATCTTCTTAAAGCATCACGAAATGAGCACTTTTTTGCAAATATTTACAACAGGCACTGTTCACAATGTGATGAACCATCAATTGGAATAAGGTGTTCTAAATGTGGTGAAAAAACAATAGTTACTTTCAGATGTAATAATTGTAGAGATACACTAACAGAACCATATTGTGAAAAGTGTAAACGTAAAGCTCCTGCAAATTCTCATAAAGAATTTCCATTAAAATCACGATTACTTTTAGCTCAAGAAAAAATGGGAATTCGTGCAAAAGAGCCTTTCAAAGGTCTCAAAGAATTAATCAGTCAGAATAAAATCGCAGAGCCTCTTGAAAAGGGACTTGTACGTCAAAATCTAGGCTTGACTACATTCAAAGATGGAACTATTCGATTTGATGCAACAAATTCTCCTTTAACTCAATTCAAACCATCATGGATTGGAACGTCTATTGAAAAACTCAAGGAATTAGGTTATTCTCATGACATTGAGGGAAAACCACTTGAAAGTATAGATCAAATTATTGAACTTCGGATGCAGGATGTAGTAATTCCTAATGAAAGTGGAAGATATTTGGTTTCTACTTGTAAATACATTGATACACTTTTAGTAAAATTTTATGGTAAATCTTCATTTTACAATGTAAAAAATACTGAAGAATTAATTGGTCATTTGATTATTGGTTTAGCCCCTCATACTTCTGTTGGAATAGTGGGTAGAATAATTGGATACACTGAAACTCATGTTTGTTTTGCAACACCAAATTGGCATTCAGCAAAAAGACGAGATGCTGATGGTGATGCTGATTCTATAATGTTATTGATGGACAGTTTACTTAATTTCTCACGACAATTTCTTTCTGATAGAATAGGAGGTTTGATGGATGCACCATTACTTGTTCAACCACTAGTTCTACCTCATGAATCTCAACCACAAGCACATAATCTTGAAGTAACAAAAATACTTCCTCTAGAATTTTTTGAATCAACAATTCAACAAAGTAAAGCATCAGATGTTACTTCAGTTGAAATTATTAAATCAAGATTAGAAACTAAAAGACAATTTTATGATTATCATTTTACTCATTCAACTTCATCATTAACTACTTCAAAATCTCGAAGTGCATATTCAACGCTAGGTTCAATGCTTGATAAATTTGATATGCAAGTTAGAAATGCTGAATTAATTGATGTAGTTAATCCATCTGAACTTGTTTCAAATGTAATTTCAACACATCTTGTTCCAGATATTATGGGAAATCTTAGAGCGTATGCAAGACAAAGTTTCAGATGCACTGCATGTGGAAAATCATATCGTCGAATACCTCTTATTCAAACATGTGTGTGTGGTCATAAGCTAATTGCTACAATTACAAGGGGTTCAGTTGAAAAATATCTCAAACTTGCAAAAAGGCTAGTTGAAAAATATGATGTTGGTGAATATCAACGTGGAAGAATTCATGCTTTGTCTGATGAAATAGAATTAGTTTTTGGTAAAAGTCAGGGGGATCAATCTCTTCTTACAGATTATGCTTAAAATTATCTCAATTTGACGTATTCGTAGGCACCAAGTTTATTATCAAAACAGTATTTGACTTTTTGATAATCTTTTCTCCAAGATTTAACTTTTGAAAGAATTTTCTTTGGATCCTTTTTCTCAATAATTATTTGTTTCATGAATATTGCAATCTCTTTCATTTCATTTTCTTTCATTCCCAATCTTGTAATTTCAGATACACCCAATCTAATTCCACCAGGATGAAAATAATTTCTTCCAGCTTTAATGTCTCCAGGAATAAGTTGTCTGTTTACAATTATGTTGGCTTTTTCTAATTCAGCTTCGACTTTACCACCATCAAAATAATCTAAAACATTGACTGCAATTTGATGTGATTCTGTAAATCCTCTACTTTCACCTAATACTTTGAATCCAGCATCACTTAATGCCACTGCAAATGATTTTGCATTTTTAATTACTTGTGTAGCATAATCTTTTCCAAATTCTAAAGCTTCTGCAAATGCAACTGCTTTTCCTGCCATGTTGTTAATGTGATGACTACTTGTAAGACCTGGGAATGTTGCTTTTTTAATTGGTTCTGCATGTTCTTCAGAACCTAAAACTAATCCACCTTGAGGACCAAATAATGTTTTATGAGTACTCATTGTCATTGTATCTGCACCTTCACGTAATGGATCTTGGAATTTACCACCTGCAATTAATCCTGCAACATGTGCTGCATCATAATTGATATGTATATCATAACTTTTTAGAAAATCTGATAATTCCTTAACTGGATGGGGGAATAAAAATAATGAACCTCCAAACATTGCCATTTTAGGAAGACGATTATTTTTTTCTAATTCTTTAACTTTTTCTTTAGTTTTTTCAACATCAATTGTCATTTCTTCAGCATTAAACGGATAAAATTCAATTTCTAGTCCATGAACTAATCCTGCAGTTCCTGAATGTTCTCTTTTACCGTGTGAAATATGGCCACCAGCTGGAATAGATGGTGCAATCATGATATCTCCTGGATCTGAATAAGCTGAATATATTGCTAAATTTGCAATTACACCAGAAATTGGTCTAACATCTGCAAATTTTGCTTTGTATAGTTTTTTTGCTAATTTCATACATTCAAACTCTACCTCATCAATGTAGATACATCCAGCATAGACTCTTTCTCCAGGCCAACCTTCTGCATATCTATTACCAAAATCAGAAATAATTGCTTCTCTAACTGCTGGACTTGGAATATTCTCACTAGCGATTAATGGTATTGAGTTCTCAAACCATTTATGATGTTCTTTTAATTTTGTAAATATTTTATTGTAAGATTCCTTATTTGGGGATTTAACCATGTTTTGTAATTTGGTTTTCCCAATTTAAAAACACCGATATCCACTTAATTTTTTTAAATCTTGATCTGGAAGGTATAAAAGGGGATTCTGGAGTTTTGCCTTTTATGGGTATGCAAGCAACTTCAAAAGGGAATATGCCTGTTGTGCTGCTAAAAGAAGGCGGTACAGAAACTAAGGGCAGAGATGCTCAAAAAAACAACATTGCAGCAGCCAAAATTGTTGCTGAAATTGTTCATACCAGTTTAGGTCCACGGGGAATGGATAAAATGTTAGTTGATTCCTTAGGTGACGTTACAATTACAAATGATGGTGCTACTATTCTTAAAGAAATTGATGTTCAACACCCCGCAGCAAAAATGTTAGTTGAGATTTCTAAAACTACTGATAATGAAGTAGGTGATGGAACAACTTCCGCTGTTATTTTAGCTGGTTCATTACTTGAGCATGCTGAATCATTAATTGATCAAAATGTTCATCCAACAATTATTGTTGATGGATATAAAAAAGCAGCAAGAAAAACTAAAGAATATCTTGAAGAAATTGCAGATTCAATTTCTCCAGTTGATAAAAATATGTTAACAAAAATTGCAAAAACTTCAATGCAAACTAAATTAGTTAGAAAAGATTCTGATTTACTTGCTGATATTGTTGTAAAATCTGTAATGGCTGTTACTGAAAAAGAAGGTGAAAATTATGAAGTTGATATTGACGATATTAAAGTGGAAAAGAAAGCAGGAGGATCCATTAAAGATTCTATTATTATTGAAGGCATTGTACTTGACAAAGAAGTTGTTCATGGAGGTATGCCTAGACAAATTACTGATGCAAAAATTGCATTGATTAACACTGCATTAGAAATTAGTAAAACTGAAACTGATGCTAAAATCAACATTTCAAATCCTCAACAACTAAAATCATTTTTAGATGAAGAAAATAGAATGCTAAAAACAATGGTTGATAAAGTAATTGGTTCTGGCGCAAATGTAGTATTATGTCAAAAAGGACTTGATGATATGGCACAACATTATCTAGCTAAAGCAGGAATAATTGCAGTAAGAAGAATCAAAGAAAGTGATCTTACTAAACTTGCAAAAGCAACAGGTGCTAGAATCGTAACCAATCTTGATGATCTATTTGAAAAAGATTTAGGTAGTGCAGAAAATGTTGAAGAAAGAAAAATTGAAGAAGATAAATGGGTATTTGTTGAAGGTTGTAAACATCCTAAATCTGTAACTTTACTTTTACGTGGTGGTTCTCAAAGAGTAGTTGATGAAGTTGAACGTTCTGTTCATGATGCATTAATGGTAGTAAAAGATGTAATTTTAAAGCCACAAATTGTAGCAGGGGGAGGTGCTCCTGAAACATTTGCTTCAACAAAACTTAGAGGTTGGGCAAAATCATTAGAAGGTAGAGAACAATTAGCTGCAGAGAAATTTGCAGATGCACTAGAATCAATTCCATTAACACTTTCAGAAAATGCAGGTATGGATCCAATTGATACTCTTACAGTTCTTCGTTCTAAACAACAAAAAGGTGAAAAATGGACTGGAATTGATGTTATGAAAGGAAAAATTGGAAATATGAAATCAAGTGATATTATTGAACCACTTGCAGTTAAACTTCAAATTGTTTCAGCAGCATCTGAAGCAGCATGTATGATTCTTCGAATTGATGATGTAATCGCTACCCAAAGTTCCGGTGGCGGTGGAGGAGAAGGAGGAATGCCACCTGGAATGGGTGGTGGAATGCCACCTGGAATGGGTGGTGGAATGCCTGATATGGGCGGAATGATGTAAGATTATTTTAAGAAAATTTCTTCCTTCAAAAGTTTATTTTATAACTATAATTACAAATCACAATGAGTAATATTTCATCTAAAGCACTTTCCAGTTTCAAATATGTTTATCTAATTATATTTTTTGCATTACTCTCTGGTTTTTTCCATCCATTAATCACAGGTCAAAGTTTTGATGTTGTAATTTATGGTATTTCTATTTTATTTGTAGGTCTTGCTGGTTGTATTTTATTATACAAAACTACTACATCTGAGAGCAAAAGAGGAATATTTTTTGTATCTGGATTTAGTTTAATAATAATTTCATTTTATTTTATTTTTCAAATGACTGGAAGAGTCTAAACATCAAAGTATAGATAAAATTCATGAGGATGGGGTCTAATTGCAATTTCTCTTTGATCTCTTCTCTCTAATTCAATAATTTTATCAATTACATCATTAGTGTAAATTGGATTTAAGAATTTTCTATCACTTTCTAATTCATCTAATGCTTCTCCCAAACTTTTTGGTAGAACTCCAATTCCTCGTTTAGCTCTATCTGATTTTGTCATTTTAAAGATATCATCACGTATTTGTTCACCTGGATCCATTTTCTTTTTGATTCCATCCATCCCTGCTGCTGTAACTGCTGCAAATACAAGATATGGATTTGATGAAGGATCAGGGGCTCTAAATTCTAATCTTTTTAATTTGGAATATTGTTTTCCTTTCAAATGTTTTGGAACTCTTACAATGGCAGAACGATTTCCTGCACTCCATGCAATGTATGCTGGAGCTTCATATCCTGGTACTAATCTGTGATATGAGTTGGTAGTAGGATTACAAATTGCAGATAGTGCTTTTGCATGATTAATAATTCCTCCACAGAAATATCTGCCAGTTTGGCTTAATTCAATTTCATCATCAGGATCATAAAATGCATTTTCCTTTCCTTTCCATAAACTAACATTAACATGCATTCCTGAACCTGCATCCATTGCAATTGGTTTTGGCATACATGTTGCAACTTTTCCATATTTTTGTGCAATATTTTTGATTACATATTTGTAAGATTGTGCGGCATCTGCAGCATTTGTCATATGATCATACATAATATCAATTTCACATTGTCCTGCAGTTGCAACTTCATGATGATGATTATCACATAATATTCCAAAATTATTACTAAGTATATTCACACATTCATTTCTGAATGGTGAAAGAGTATCTGAAGGCGGAGAAGGATAATATCCTTCTTGTAATCCCATTGGATATCCATCTCCAGTTTGACTCCATGGAGCTTCTTTTGATTCAATTGAATATGATTGTCCTTTGTATGGTGTTAATACATCCCAATGAACTTTATCAAAAACAAAAAATTCTACTTCTGGACCCCATGTACTAAAATCAAATCCTTGAGTTTTGATATATGCTTCAGCTTTTTGAGCAATACCTCTAGGATCTCTAGATAACCTTCCTCTATCTTCCCCCCAATAAACATCACAAAGAAGTCTAGCTGTTTTATTTTCAGTCATCCAAGGAATAATTGCAAATGTACTTGGATCTGGCTTTAACAATAAATCTGAATCTTCTACAGATGTAAAACCTACAATTGATGAACCATCTAATTTTGGTAAACCATCTCTCATTTGTTCTGGTGTGAATGTATTTGCTGAGATAGTGGTATGGTGAAAATGACCTGTAAGACCTGTAAATTGTAAATCAATAAATTGAATTCCTTCATGTTGAATCCTTGAGAATACTTCGTCTGAGGAATATGATACTGGGATTGGTTTTCCGTGACTTACTTTATAGGGCAATTTTATACTTCAATCAAACACAAATACAACCAGCATTTAAGGATTAGGTAGAAATGTCAGAATCTAATCAAATTGATATCAACTCATTACATCATACAGTTTTACGAGAAACTGAAAATGATTCTTTACTAGAAATCAAACCAAATTTTTATCGGAGCTTATCTGATTTTATTGGAAATTTACGAAAACAAGAATTTGATGGTGTTGAAAATAAAATTAAAGATACAATGATAGAAATGGCAACTGAGTTAACATCATTATTGATACATATCAGACTAGAAAAAATTTCTAATTCTGATGATTATGAAATTAGTCATCTTCTTGATGAAGAAAAATTCATTTTAGATTCAAAAGAAGAACAAAATGAAAGAACAGAAATGATTCTTTCTGCCACAATTAATGGAAAATCTAAATTTCTTGAATCATTAGCTGAAAATCATAAAATTAAGAAGGTTGTAATTAGATTTCTTAGTGAAGTCGATGAAATTGTAGGTGCAGATCTTGAAAAATATGGTCCATTTAAGGCCGAAGATATAGCTACAATTCCATATGAAAATGCTCAAGCTTTAATTGCTAAAAAAATTGCAACTAAAGTTAGATGGGAAGATTAGGTAGAAATTATACCTATTATCATTAGAAATTATGTCTCATACTGGAGTAGATGTAATTGATTTCCTACTTTATACAATTTATCCAGTAATTGGAATTTTAATTGTTGAAATCATTAGTCGAATCATCAAAGCTCCAAAATGGATTAAACTTTGGACTCAGGCAGTTGTATCTGTAGCTTTTGGTATTTATTATTGGTTTATTCTACCTGCACCACAAAATTTTCCATTAACTGCCATGGTTATGTTTGCATTAGCAATTGCCTTGATTTATCAAGGAAGACGAGCTAAAATTTCACCTGAAAAAAGTCCTTACTAATTTTATTATTTTCCAAGCATTCTTTTAAAGAAATTTCCTTTATTTCCATCACGAATTACTTTTCTCTCCCCAAATTTTTCTGATCTAATTTGTCGTAATTTTACACACCTATGTTCTTCTGGAAGTCTATGTTCAGAACAAAATGGATCCTTACAATAATTACAATGAAATGGCATTTCTGTCATATCTCCACAATATGCACAATTCTCAGATATCACAAACTACTATAGATTTTTTCTTTTAAAAAACTTATTAGAATTTTAGTAAGTTGTTTTAAAACCTTAATCATTAAATTTTCTAAACATTTTTAGTATTGTTGACGGAAATTTAGATGATAACTAATGATTAGTGGTAAAGTTGCAATAATTACTGGTGCAAGTAGTGGTATTGGAGAAGCTACAGCACTAACACTTGCAAAATCTGGTGTTAAAGTTGCAATTGGTGCTAGAAGAGTTGATAGACTAGAAGAACTATCAAAAAAAATTATTGCTAATGGTGGAGAAGTATTCTTTCAAAAATTAGATGTTACAAAAAATGAAGAATGTAAGAATTTTGCTAAAGCAGTTTTAGATAAATGGGGTTCAATAGATATTTTAGTAAATAATGCTGGTTTAATGCCATTAAGCTTTTTCAAAAATCTCAAAGTAGAGGAATGGGATAGAATGATTGATGTAAACATCAAAGGTGTGTTATACTGTACAGGCTCAGTAATTTCTCATATGAAAGAAAAAAAATCAGGTCATATAGTTAATCTCTCATCTGTAGCTGGTAGAGTAGTATTTCCTGCTGGTAGTGTTTATTGTGCAACAAAATTTGCTATAGCTGCATTTACTGAAGGATTAAGACAAGAATTTAGTGTTCGTTCTAATATTCGAGTTACTAGTATTGAACCTGGAATAGTTGCAACAGAATTAACTGATACAATCACGGATGAATCTCTTCAACAATTTGTAGAGAATGGAAAAAAGATGGAAACATTACAAGCACAAGATATTGCAAATGCAATTTTGTATGCAGTAGATTCCCCATCACATGTTAACGTTAATGAAATTTTGATAAGACCTACAACACAAGAAAAATAAATTGTCACATATACCACATGTTGTAATTTTAGGTGGAGGTTTTGGTGGACTTGCTGCAGCTAATGAAATACGAAATACATTGGATTCATCTAAAGTTAAAATTACAATTATAGATAAAAAAGACTGGTTTATGGTTGGATATGCAAAATTATGGATCATGAATGGAACCAGAACTTTTGAAAATTCAATTGGGTCATTAAACGAATTACCAAAAAAACAAATTAATTTTATTAAAGATGAAATTATTGAAATTAATCCAGAAAACAATTTTGTAAAAACAAAATCTGAAAATATTCCATTTGATTTTCTTATAATTTCTATGGGTGCAGTATTGGCACCTGAAAAGATATCAGGTTTAATAGAAAATGGATTTAATTTGTATGATCATAACCAACTCAATGAAATTAATCAGAAATTGAATAAAATAGAATCTGGAAAAATTGCTATTGTCATTATGGGAATGCCTTACAAATGTCCCCCAGCACCTTTTGAGGCTAGTTTACTAGTTGATTCAATGCTTAGAAAGAGAGGAATACGAGATTCTGTACAAATTGACTTTTACAGTCCTGCACCAATTACATTACCGGCAGCAGGTCCTGAAGTAAGTAAAAAAATTCTTGATTTAGTAAACTCAGAAAAAATTACTTTTCATAATTCTCAAAAAATTAAGCGTGTAGAATCTAAAAAATTGATTTTTGAAAATGATGAATACCATTTTGATATTCTTTTAGCAATTCCGCCACATATTGCACCTAAAGTAATTTATGATTCTAATTTAGCAAAAGAACCAGGATTTATTCCGATTGATAGGAATTGTAAAACACCATTTGAAAATATTTTTGCAGTTGGTGATGTGACAAGCTTATCAGTTACTGATTCCATAGTAGTACCAAAAGCAGGAATTTTTGCTGAAGGTGAAGGAATTACAGTTGCAAAAAATATCATTTCAAAACTTGAATCAAAAGAAACATCTGTTTTATTTGATGGTAAAGGTGGATGCTTTTTAGAATCTGGCAGGGATACTGCTTCAGTACTTGAAGTAGATATGTTTACAAATGAAAAACCTTCTACCAAATTAACAGAATCTACCAAAGATAATCTATCTAAAAAATTAGATTTTGAAAAAGAAAGACTATCAAAATGGTTATGATGTATCTTCTTGATTTGTCTCTTTAGTTAGATGTTCTAGTATAGCTTTAACTTCGACACCCAAATCTTGATTATTTTTTGACAAGTTTAATTTTTCAGCAATACCATTTTTAAAATCTTGATCTTCCGTCTCTATACTTCTTTTTTGAATACAATCTGTATGATCTTTATCAGTGGCTGAAATTTTATGACAAATATTACATATTTTCATAATTTTTATTTGTTAATAGGACGATTTAATAATTTCATTTTGTGCCTGTGAAACTAGGGATCGTAGTCTAGCTTGGTATGATACTAGCCTGGGGGGCTAGTGGTCGCAGGTTCGAATCCTGCTGATCCCATTATAATTTCAAAACTTTGAGTAAATTTTCAAAATTTTCTCTTGTTTTTTCTTGTTTGTATGATTTTAAGGCATCAATAATTTTTTCTTTGGAGGAATTTTTGTAGATTTTTTGAGTTTGTTTTGCAATACCTGATCCAATAAAAAATGCTTGAGTTATTGATGTAACATTTGAAGGCTTTCTGTTTGTACTAGAACTTTCAAAATCAATTAAAGAAACTTTTGTTTTACCTACAATAACATGCTTTGAAATATTACTTAATTCACCATGATCAAATCCAATTTGATCTAATCTATAACAATCTTCTAAAGCACTTTTTATTGTAGATTTTAATTTTTTTACACTACCAGATCCTTTCAACATTCCAATCCAATTACTAAATTTTTCTCCTTCAAGGTATTCCATAATTAAGAAATTTTTACTTACATCAATTATTTTTGGACCAACATTAACTGAATTTACTAATTTTAATAATACAGCTTCATTTTTCATATTTTTTCTTTGAGAATCAGTTCTTCTAATTTTTAATGCAACTTCTTTATTTCCTCGTTTTACAAGTACTACAACACCAACGTATCCTTTTCCTAAAATTGCTAAACTTCCAATTGTAGTGGGACCTACTAAACAAATTGATTTTATTTTTAATTTTTCTAATTCATTAATTCTTGATTTAATTTGACGATTAGTTGCATTTGGATATCCTAAAATATTTGAGTATGGTTCCTTTGTAAATTTTTTAATTGAAATGAAGGAGTGTGCCATCTACTGAAATCAACTCAGCTACTTCCTCTTTAATTGATTTACTTAGAGTTTTATTTCCTACGAATACCTTAAAACCTCGTTTAAAATCATTTTGGAGGCCTTTTGGTATGCCTACTTGAAGATTTTTTTCCAAAAATTCTTTCATAAAACTTACAGCATCAATATGTTTTCTTTTTTCTAATGAAATTATTTTTCTATTATTTCCAACCCATACTAATTCAGCATCTTTAAGATTTTTGGAAATAAAACTATGTGTACTATCTTCTCTGAAGAATTCTGGCCCTTTCTTTTGATATATTTCAGATATTTTTATAGATTCTAAAAAGAAAATGAGATATGCTTCCTTTTGTTGATCTGTATGAGATTTACTTCTAAGTACAGTAAATCCTCCTAATTCTAACTGTGTAGATAATGTTGATGTTGCTCTTTTAATTTGCCCCCAAATAATATCTGGACTTCTGGTTTTAAATTCAAATTTTACAACTAGTAAATTATTCCAAAATTTATTTGATATTTTTAATTTTTTAGTTTTAAAAAATTCTAAACTTGGTTTTTGTTTTAATGCTCTACAAATAAGAATAAACTTTCCAATGTTTTCATTTGAAATAGCAGCAGCTAAATTTCTATTACTATCAATTGGATCAATTACAATTATTGATGTATCAAAAGATTTTGATGTTTTTCCAATAATTTGATTTTCTTTAATTTTTGATATTGATTTTATTAGATTTTCAAAACTTCCAAATTCTAAAATTAAAACTTCTGAAATATATCCACTAAATCCTTGTTTTGCAATTTCTGCACCATAGATTTTATTAGATTTTAAAAATGTCTTGAGAATTCTAACTTCATTTCTCATTTTCAAGGTCAATGATTTTTTCATAAATTTTGTATGAAATGGTGATCTATCTGCAGCACTTTTCCATTCACCAAT
>CAJQSS010000015.1 GCA_905616385.1 uncultured Candidatus Nitrosopumilus sp.
CATCTTGTGGAAATGGGTGAAATCCTTTCTATTGTTGAGTTTGTTGAATCTCAAAATTTTTAATTATATTCAATTCAAATCGTTTGATTTTTTAATTCTATGTTTTGATTGATATTGTTGGATGGTTTTATTGCTAAATGTAGGAAATGCACCTCTAAAATTAATATTCCTGACCAGGGTCCTTGCACTGATTTAGAATACTTGGATTACATTAATGCATATGGGAAACAATGCAAATGTGGCAAAAATGATTGGGAGTTACTTTCAGTTTAAATTTTTTCAATTATTTTGAAATTAATTCTTTTTTCTAGGTCTTCGGCGTGGATTTAATTCATAAAACCTTTCAATATTATCCACCCATTGCTTAGTTTCAGGTAAGCGTGAACGTGCATGAGGTCTTTTTCCATTAGTTGATAACATTTCACTATGATCTTTGTAAAACTCATCTATCTCCTTTACTAAAACATCAAGGAATTCTGATGCTTCCTTGGCTTCAGTACCTTTAGGTTCTCTATGACTCATAATGGATTTGGCCAATGTGTCTACTTTTGCTATTTTTAATTTAAATTCACTTAGTATTCTATGCTCAAACGAAATCATTTCTTTCATTCATCTTTTAACTAGTGTATGTATATTTTGTCATATTTTCTAAATTCAATTTTTTATCCATACATGGATTTATCTAGAGTTTCTTCTCCTAAATTATTTTTTGAAGAGAAATTACTAAAATTTGAACGTAGGATTTTTTGAGTATGTCCTGATACTCTTGCTACATTGTCCCACACATTGTGAAATGAAATTCTATCTAAATTCTGCTCATCTATATGTGAGAATATTGCTAAACCTACAATGCTTTCTCCATCTTTAACCCACTGATGACCTATATTGCATATTGTACAAATTTCACTAATTTCCATAACTGCTTTTGAAAATGATGGATTTGTCTTAATTAGTAATTTTGAATCATCTGGAGCGAATCTCATATTTACATTAACATGTACTCTATCTTCTCGGTTTGAATTTTTACTAACAATTACATTTGTTCCTACATGGAATTGCCAATCTACTAAATCACTTTTTTCTTTAATTTTTTCAGTTTGATCTTCATATTTGACATTAGTTATTCTGATAAATTCTTCAACTAATTTTTTCATTTCTAGTGATGTTTTTGTCATAATTTTTCTTTTTTTTGTTAGTTATATTTTTGATTGAAGAAAAAAGAGTTAATGGCTGTGTCCACAACCACAGGAATCATGTCCCTCACTACCTTGAGATTCACTACCTGCACATTTGGAACATTTCTCTGATCCCATTGGAGAAAAGAAACTAATTCCACATGATACGCATTTCATATTTGCCATAATATTGCTAAAAAATTGCGCTATTTATTGAATACGCTTTGATTTAAGAAAAATGTGGCTATTTGTAATTATTCACTTTTTTGAAAAACACGGTATTCTCCAATTATTGAATTACATTGATGACAAGTATATTGACCTCTTTCTATCAATGTTAACCCATCTGCAACTGCTTCGTTTGGTTTTTCTTCAATTTGTATTTGAGTTGGACCGTCAAATTCAGAATTACATTGTTTACAAAAATGTTTTATCATTTTTGCTGTATCTAGTTTTTCAAGTGAGGCCAAAAAATGTTTATCCATATTTGGAACTAATTTTGATTTTGTAACTTGTTCATCTGTTAGATCTGCATTTACCCATCCACCTGAACCTGCTAATTGAATTTCTGTCAATTTGTATTGCTACTTTCTTTGGTATTAATAAGTCAAAATGAAATTAATAGGTAGTATTCAAATTCAAAATATGGTTGAAATTTCACATGATTTAGCTTTACTTGATAATACCATTGGACGTGAATTTGAAATATTTTTGGTTAAATTATTTGAAAAATTGGGTTATGATACAACTGTAACTAATCGTTCAAAAGATTATGGTTGTGATATGATGTTGCAGCAAGGCAAGTATAGAATTGCAGTTCAGGCTAAACGTTCTGAATCTGAATTAAATTTTACATCTGTTCAAAGGGCATTAGGTTCATTGAAAAAATATGATGCACAATTAGCTATTGTTGTTACTAATAACAAATTCATATCTTCTGCAAAAAAATTGGCAAAAATTAAGGATGTTGTATTAATTGATAGAAAAAAATTATTAGATTTAATTGAATTATCAAATTTACCTGTAAGCGAGAACAAAGATTTTATTTTATTTTCTAATAAAATTAGTAAAGAACTCACTAAACAAGGACTTGACAAAGAATCTTTCAAGTTTCTTGGTTTAGATGTTCCTAAAGTTGATTATAGTCTTTTAACAAAAGATGCCTATGGACGGCCTTATCCACTTAATAATAAAAAAGAGAAATTAATTGATATTTTTAAAGAAATCAGAGGTGACGATGAAATATCTGTTCCACAAGATGTTTTACTGAGTTATATGGAAAAATATCCATTGATGTTTGGAACTCGGAATGAATCTGAAATATTTTTACTTGATATGATTAAAGAATTTATAATTTTTAAACCTAAAGTTGATAATTATAATTTAGTTTAGATATTTTCATCCTCTCCGTCTCTGTTAATATTTTCACATTCTGGCATTGACTGTGATACCTGATCATCTTGTTTTATGAGATAATCCAATGTATTCATATTGTAATTCTTTTTTCATGCCTTTTATTTTTATTCTCAATATTTGTGACTGATAATTTTTGTTTTGGTATTTAATAAAAAAGTTAATCAATCCATGAATCTATGGATACTATAATGAGTGCAGGAGGTAATTTGATATTTTTTGGATCTGTAATTCTTATTTTAGATGTTTTAATATTTTCGGGATTTTTTCCATCTCAATCATTAAGTGATCCCACTCTTCATGAACCCTGGATACTTCTCCCAATTATTGGGGCTTTATCCTTTATTGGATCACTCACATTATCTTTAACAATTTTTGGTTCACTAATGCTTCTTAGTGGCATAATTTCACTTAAACGAAATAAATAATTTTTTAGACTCTATTATTGACGATGTCTAGTCAACTATACTATTATTTTACTGGCAATGTATACTCCAATTATGGGTAAAATATCTCTGATTATGGGAATAATCATTGGAATTGTATTTTCAGTTGCATTTCCAGAAGTTGCTCAAACTATCAATGATACTATAATGCCTACAATTCAATCCATAAGTGAGAATCTAATTAATTGGATAACTACATAACCAATTGGTTTACTTATGGACAAAGATTCTTATCTTAAATTTTTAGAAAAATAATATGGCAATAATAAAAAACAAATCTCCTGTACTATTCTTTTATAATGATTCTAAAAAATGGTTGATGAATATTTCAAAAAAAGAATCACTTCATACTCACATTGGTGTGCTTAAACATGCAGATGCAATTGGAAAAGAATATGGTTCTAGATTAATGACAAACAAAGACAAGTACGTCTACTTACTTGAGCCAACAATGTATGATTACATAATGAAAATACAACACGGCACTCAAATTGTTTATCCAAAAGATCTTGGCTATATTGCTGCACGTGCAGGAATTCAAGATGGTCAAAAAATTCTTGAAATTGGAACTGGAAGTGGATCTATGACTTCATTTGTTGCAAGTATTGTAAAACCTAGAGGACATGTTTACACATTTGATGTTGACGAGAAATTTATGAAGATTGCTGAAAAAAATATTCGTAGAACTGGTCTTTCTAAATATATCACTCAAACTAATTTAGATCTAAAAACTTCTAAAGAAATTCCAGTTACTGAAATGGATGTTGCATTAATTGATTTAGGTGATCCTTGGGTTGTTCTTCCTAAAGTAAGACAGATGCTAAAAGGAAGTGGTTGTATATTTGCAATCTGTCCAACTATGAATCAATTAGAAAAATTAACTATTGCCTTAATTGAAAATGAATTTACTGATATTGAATCAACTGAGCACATTATAAGAACAATTGCAGCTAGAGAAGGAAAAACTAGACATTCATTCCAGGGAATTGGACATACCACTTACCTATGTTTTGCAAGAAAAGCATTCTTTGGAAGGACAGCAAAAATCACAGCAAAAACCACAGCAAAAACCACAGCAAAAACCACAGCAAAAACCACATCAAAAACCACTAAAGCAAAAACCACTAAAGCAAAAACCACCGCAAAAACCATTAAAGCAAAAACCATTAAGAAAAGTACAAAAAACTAGATTAATTCAAAATTTCTCCTGAAAACAATATTTATTCATCCAATATCTAGACTGTTGTATCATGGAACCCCAAATCCTTTCATCCTCAATTGTTCAAAATTTTATACCTACAAGAAAATCTACCTCTAGAAAAGGTGATAATGGAATTGTAATTGTTATTGGCGGAAGTTACATTTACCATGGGGCCCCAGTATTATCCTCACTTGCTGCACTTAGATGTGGTACTGATTTAGTTTATACTTCTGTTCCAAAAATCAATGTAACTCCAACTCGTGCAATTTCTCCAAATCTTATTGTAATTCCTTTAGTTGATCAAAAACTAACTCTTGGTGCTGTAAAGAAACTTGTTGGGGCATTACCTCGTAACTTACATTCTGCAACAATTGGAATGGGACTTGCAATACAAGAAAAAAATTCTCTATTACATCTTGTAAAGTCTCTTTTGGATCGAGATGTTCGACTATCTTTAGATGCCAGTGCATTAATTCCTGAAGTTTTACCTCTTTTAGCCCACAAAAATGTTGTAGTTACACCTCATTCTGGAGAATTCAAACGATTGTTTGGTGATGTCCCATCTGATTCTAATGTTGAACGAATAAAATTAGTTGAACAAAATGCTTTGAAATATGGAATAACTATTCTACTAAAAGGTCCTACTGACATTATATCTGATGGCAAAATTACGTATCTTTGTGAAAAAAATACTCCTGCAATGACTGTTGGAGGTACTGGTGATGTACTGTCTGGATTAGTTGCTGGTTTATTATCTAAGAATAGAAATTGTTTGGAATCTGCTGCAGCAGCTAGCTACATCTGTGGTTTAGCTGGAAAAGAGGTTCAAGACAAATTGGGACTACATATGACTCCTATGGATTTAATTGATGCAATTCCTAATGTGATGAAACCTTTTGATAAAATTGTATGATTAGAATGAATGCATTAAAACATGTAGATTCTCACATGAGTGAACTTATTTCTGATCTTCAAAAATTAATTCAACAACCTAGTGTATCTGCAAAAAATGAAGGTATTGAAGAATGTGCAAAATTAGTTAAAACAATATTGAAATCCTCTGGTCTTAAATCTGAAATTTTACGATTAAAAAAAGGTGTGGCACCAATAGTATTTGCTGAGATAAAATCAAAAAAAAATCCTGACAAAACATTGATGTTTTATAATCACTATGATGTTCAACCTGCAGAACCATTTGACTTATGGGATGATCCTCCTTTTAGTGGAGTAAGAAAAGGAAATAAAATTTTTGGAAGAGGTTCAACTGATGATAAGGGTGAATTAATTACTAGAATTAAAGCCGTTGAGGCTTGTTTGGCAACAACTGGTGATGTCCCTTGCAACATAAAATTTGTAATTGAGGGCGAAGAAGAAACTGGTAGTGCTCATATTGAAGAATATTTGAAAAAATACAAAAAGAAATTTTCTAATGATGGTGTGATTTGGGAATTTGGATATGTTGATGCAAAAAATAGACCTATCATTGGTCTTGGAATGAAAGGATTGTTGTTTGTTGAACTATCTGTAAAAGAATCTGTTCGAGACGCTCATTCTAGTTTAGCTGTATTGATTAAAAATCCTGCATGGAGATTAATTGATGCTATTCAAACATTGAGAGATTCTGATGGACATATTTTGATTAAAGATTGGTACAAAGAAGTTGTTCCATTTTCAAAAAAAGATTTAGAATTAATTGAGAAAGAACCTTTTGATCAAAATGTATTCAAAAAAGAATTTGGAATCCATTCTTTTGTAGGTAATAAAAAAAATCTTGATGCAAAAAAGGCTTTAGTTGGTGATGCTACATGTAATATTGCAGGATTTGTTTCAGGTTACACTGGAGATGGAGCTAAAACTGTTCTTCCTGGTAAGGCTTTGGTAAAAATTGATTTTAGATTAATTCCTAAGATGGATCCAAAGAAACAGGTCATTCGATTAAAAAAACATCTAAAATCATATGGTTTTCATGATGTAAAAATTAAAATCTTTCATGGGGAAGCTGCAGCTAGAACTGATTCTTCCCATCCTTTTGTATCTCAAGTAAAAAATGCAGCCGACAAGGCTTTTGGAAAATCAATACTAAATGTTTCAAATGCTGGAACAGGTCCTATGTATTCTTTTGTTGATATTTTAAAATCTCCTTGTATCTCCATAGGAAGTACCTTCATGTTTTCAAGAATTCATTCTCCAAATGAATTTGCTAGAGTTGATTTGTTAAAGAAAACTACCAAGTGTATTTGTTTGATCATGGAAAATTTTGGAAAAAATTAGTGAAGACATCTGGGAATTTTTTTAATAATTTGTGATAATGATATCTTTCCTGGACCTGCAACAATAATTACTAGTGCTACTGCAAGCAAGATTAAATCTAATTCAATCCCTTTTTCACCTGTGATACTTTGGGCACCCTTAACGTGAAATATTGCGCCCACCATAATTATTGAAATCACTGACGCTGAAATTCTATTCAAAACTCCTATGATTAGTAGTATGCCTGGAATTACTTCAGCTAATGCAATAATTATTGCTAATTCTCCTGGAATGCCCATTGATGAGATCCAACCAACAAACCCATCATTACCAAATTTACTATATCCGTGAATAATGAAAATCGTCCCCATTACTAATCTTAATCCAAGAAATACTACATCGTTCAAGATTTTTTCTTTAATTTCACTAGTCGCCAATTTGTTCAATCTTTTTTTCCATTATTCTCATAAAAAAGATATGGTTCATTCTATCTTTGTACTACATAATTCTATTATTTTGTAGTACCAATGATCTATTGTTTTTAAATTTTAGCCATAAATTTGATCTGTATTGTAGAAAGCCCTTTATTATGTGATAAAATTATTTGAAATATGTCAATGTATATGCCAGGAGCAACTGCTGTTGGAATTACTTTTGATGGTGGTGTAGTTTTTGCCAGTGAAAAAAGGATCGCATTTGGGAATTTCCTTGTAAGTAAAACAACAAAGAAAACTTTCTCTATTACTGATAAAGTTGGTGCAACTTGTGCTGGCCTTGTTGCTGATATGCAAATTTTAACTTTACAAATTTCAGCTCTTGCAAAGATTAGAAAAATGGATCTAAAGAGAGATGTTCCTCCTAACACTGTTGCTAAAATGATGTCAAATATGATGTATGAGCGAAGATACTTCCCATTACTTACACAAGTAATTGTTGGTGGTGTAGTTGATAAACCAATTATGTATACTCTTGATCCTTTAGGTTCAGTACTTCCTGATGAATATGCCGCAGTTGGTACTGGTGCTGAAATGGCATTAGGTGTTTTAGATCCTCAATTCAAACCAAACATGACTAAGGATGAAGCTGTCACTTTGGCAAAACATGCAGTTCGTTCAGCCGCCTTGAGAGATTCTGCAAGTGGTGATGGATTGGATGTACTTGTAATTACTAAAGACGGTACAGAAGAATTTACTGAAAGTATTAAATAATTTTTTAGTTAATTGTAAATCGTTTTACCAGTTTCCCAGAATTTATCTGAAATATAATGTATGTTTTGTATCACTTCTCCCTTTTCCATCTTTTCTAATTCTGAACTTGACACCATTGCTTTTCCAACTGCTAAAAATTTATGATGTGTTTCTTCAACAATACAGACAAGTTTCTCTTTTTCAAACTCTGTAAATTTTTTAATACCTGGTCTCATTAAATTTGCACCTTTACACATGAATTTGACTGCACCCATATCTACTTCTACATTAGGAAATTTTTTTAAAATTTCTGTTTCTGATAAAAATGGCAAGTAATCTTCATTTATTTTTAATATTTTCAACCCATCCCCTGTAATTATTTGAGCATCATTCAAAATTTGATGTACTCTAACGTTTTTCATTTTAGGAAATTCTATCCCCCACTCTTCTGATACTTTTTTTAGTAATGCTGATGTTTCACTTTTTGAAATTAAGTTAGATTTCAATTCTTTGCAATCTCTTGTCTAATATCTAAAAGATCTCTTAAGATTGAACTTGCTGTTTCAGTTCCTCCTGCACCTTTTCCAATTATTGTTTGAGTTCCAGAATGTTCTGATGTAAATGCAATTGCATTTAATGTTCCGTTTACTCCTAATGGGTCATCTTTTGGTATTTCTTTTGGACTTACCACTAGTTCATTATCACATGATGCAATTAATTTTAGCACTGAATTATTTTTCTCTGCTTTTTTAATGTCATCAATTGTTACTTTTCTTATTCCGATACATTTTATGTCTGGCATTGTAACTTTCATTCCCATAACCCAATTGGCAAGAATGACTAATTTTGCAGCAGCATCTAATCCGTCTAGGTCTAATGCTTCATCAGCTTCAACATATCCTTTGTCTTTTGCATCTTTTAATGCTTCATCGAATGATAAACCTGTGGTCATATTTGATAAAATATAATTTGTTGTACCGTTTAGTATTCCTGCAAATGATGTAATTTTTTCTCCACTTAAACTATTTTTAGCATAATCTAGTATTGGAGTTCCTCCTCCTACTGTACCACTAAATTTGAACATCACTTGGTTGTATGTTGCTAATTCCATTAATGATGGGAATGCTAATGCTAATGGACCTTTATTTACTGAAATAACATGCATACCTTTTTTCATTGCAGTTGTTATGTGTGTCATTCCAGGTTCTGCATCTTTGTAATTACTTGCTGTAGTTTCAATTAGCACATCTGCTTCTATATTTTTTAAGATTTCATCACCTGTCATGCTATTATTTTTCTCTGAATAATTTTTTACTGTCCCATGTTTTTCCTTTATTTTTATTAATTCATTTAATTTTAATCCTGATTGATCTACTGCACTTCCTTTACTGTCAAAAACTGCTACTAATCTTGGTTTCAACCCGTATTTTGCATACAGTTCCTCGTCTCTTGATTCAAATAATTTTACTAAACTTTGAGCAACAACCCCAAAACCACATAGTATGATTTTCATGTCATTTCATCCTTTTTTTGTTATGTAATTATGTTTCATTTTACTTCTCTTTGATTCCTTATCCTTAATTGTGTTTTATTAATAATTTTTCAATATGGATTGTTGAATTGAATCCTTGATTTTTACAGCCATGCTTGTAATTATTCGTCTTTTTCATGTTTTAATGAAACTGAATTAATACAATATCTTTGATTTGTTGGCTTTGGTCCGTCATCAAACATATGTCCTAAATGTGAACCACATTTTTTACAATTAACTTCTGTACGCACCATCCCGTAATCTGTATCTGAAACATATTCTATGTTGTCTTCTGATACTGGCTCCCAAAAACTTGGCCAACCAGAACCTGAATCAAATTTTGAATTTGATGAAAAAAGATTCTCTCCACAACATACACATTTGAAAGAACCTTCTAATTTACTATCGTTATACTTGCCTGAAAATGGTGGTTCTGTCCCATGATTAATACAAATTTCATATTGTTCTGGTGTTAACTGTTCTTTCCATTCTTTAGGATCTTTTACAATTCTATCTGTCATACATCATCTTAGATTTATTGCTATTAGAATATTGTTCTATTTTTTTATCTTTTTCCTTTTTTCTTCTGTTCTTTTTTCAGATTCAAATCTTTCTAAATCATATTCTTTTAAATCCACAAATTTCATAATTTTACTTAAGTTTGGATGAACTTTGTTAATTTGTTTATACATCTCTTGTGCAACCCGTCTGTAATCAATATGTCCTTGGGGAATTGTCCGTAATTCAATTAAGTGACATGCTTCTCTTAAATTTAATTTCATAAAATATGGATAATTATATGCAAAATTTACTACATATTGACTTTGTTCAGGAAACTTTTTTCTAATTTTGTCAAAAGTTATTTTTGTATTATTCATACATTCTTTGAAATCTTTTTCTAATCCTACTGTTTTAATTTCCTTTGGTAACATGTATCCATGATCCGTTGTTAAGAGTTGTCTTTCTAATGTGAGTGCTCTATGTCTATGAAAATCTCTAAACATTCCAAAATTGTTGCATAGATCAAATGTATAATACGTATTTTCAAATGCACGGGATGGTCTATGTCTTCTGTTGGTTCTTATTTTTGTAAATTCATTAATGATCTTAATTTTTCTCTCTATGGGTATTTTTTTAACTTGCTGCATTATGTTTTGATATGATGTACTTGGTGATTGTTCATACATTATGGCTGTAATGATTGTGTTAAGTGCTTGTTTTTCTGACTCATAATCTGCTAATTTTGTAATTGTTCCTGTGGTTGGGTTTGATTTGATTTCTTTAATTGTAATTGATTTTGATTTGTTTTTTATATTTCTTAGATATTTTTGAAATGCTTTTCCATATTTGTCATCTGCTCTTCTAACAAATGACTTGATTGTTGTATCTAATTCATTTTTAATTTTTGAGGCTAATTTTTGTTCTTCATCAAGTTCAGATGAGCCTAATATCGTTAAAAGATATTCAAATGCTCTTCCGTTTCCTGTAATTCCTACATTTGTTAAAGTTGAGGCTGGTAATAATCCTCGTAGAATATCTAGTGCTTTTGCTTTAGTTGAACCTCTGTAAATCATATTTGCCGATTTAATGTCTGCTTCATTTTTTAATTTATCAAATAATTTTTCTTTTCCATCTGTTGAATCTTTGAAACTATATTTTTTAATTGGATATTTTTCTCTAATGTAATTTATCATTGGTTCAATATTTTTAGAATAAACATCAAAAGAAAAATTACAACTATCTTCATACATATTTGCAAATTTTGAACTCATAATTTTTTCATCTCTATGAAATCTATACTTTCCATTTTCTTTTTTATTCCATGTAACGTATCTTGAAGATTTTTCTAAATATGATAATCCAATTCTTCTATCCTCAATTTTTTTTACTGCAATGTTTGACAACCCTTCTATTGCAATTTGTGCTTCTCCTAATTCTGCAACAGAATCATCTCCGTACTCTAGTAACACTCTATCATAGAATTCTTCACCTCTATTCTTATTTTTTAAAAATTCATCCAAAAAAATTCTTCTCATGCTTTTATTTGTTCTACTATATCTTGACATCAGTGCTCCACGATCAACTTGACGTGGTGTAATAATTGCAAATACGTTATCATCTGTATTTGAAAAATGATCTGATAAAGTTGTTTTTTCTTTACTTGAGAATTCTGACAATATGAATAAATAATTTCACAATTATAATACTCTATTTCTTTTTTCCAATTTGAATTAGATCGGGACCTTTGTCTTTATTTTTATCATTACCTTTAGTTTGCCATCTTAACAAAACTTC
>CAJQSS010000016.1 GCA_905616385.1 uncultured Candidatus Nitrosopumilus sp.
GATAAAAATTAGTTAACGAGTGTTCGTTAACAATTGATTTAACGATTAGATAGGCTATTTGATTTAATAAATACCCAGATTTTTTTGGTCATTTCACTAGGAGCGATTGGTTTCTTTCCAAATACTTGTTCTACAGTCTCTTGACGACCTGCAAAATTAATGGCGTATCCTCCAAATGCTGGTTTCTTTACTTTTGATTTAGTTGCAGCCTTCTTTTTAGGTGCAACTTTCTTTTTTGTTGTAGCCCTCTTTTTTGTTGTAGCTCTCTTTTTTGTTGTAGCTCTCTTTTTTGTTGTAGCTCTCTTTTTTGTTGCCAATTTCTTGTAGTTTTATTTTAGATAAAGTATAAGAACTTACACTTTGATGTAATTTAGTACAAGATAATTTTTGAGCCTCTTAGTTGATTTTAATTTCAAATTAGGCGAATTTGAGATTTTTGCAAAACCTTTTCCTCCAACAAAAGAGATAGAATCATTTCCTCCAATCAAAAAAGGAGATAAAGTAACAATTAATTCATTAAAAAGATCATTTTTAATAAATTCCCAATTTACAGTTCCACCACCTTCAACTAAAATAGTTTTAATTTTTTTGGTAGAAAGTTTTTTCATTAATAATTTTAAATTAACAGAATTTTCTCCTGCAATAATTATTTCAATAGGTAATTTTTTTAATTTTAATAAATTTATTTTGCTAATTTGTTTTGAAACAGCTATTATAGTTGGAATCTCATTACTTGTTTTAATAATTCTGGAATTAATTGGTATTGTACCTTTAGAATCTAAAATTATTCTTGTCGGATTTTTTCCTTTAGTATAACGTACAGTCAATAAAGGATCATCTTGTAGAAGAGTATTTTTTCCTATTAGAATTGCATCAACTTTTGATCGTAATTTATGTAATCTAATATGATCTTCTTTAGAAGACAATTTAGAATCACCTGCTCTTGTAGAAATTTTTCCATCTATTGATATTGCTGCACTTAAAATTACATATGGATTAGATTTTGCCATGTACAATTTTTCCCCCAATCATTACTGCTTTAATTGCTGATTCTGATGCTCTATGCACAATAGATGCATATGGATTATGCATTGGTTCTAAATCTAATGCATGTTTATCTAGAAATATGCAATCAGCAATTTTTTTTGTTTGAATAAGTCCAATATCTTTTTTTAATATTTTTCCACCATTTACTGTAGCCATTTTAAGAATATTTTTTGGATCAATTCTTTTTTTCTTAATTCCCATTGTAACCTTCCAAAGAAAATCCATTTCACGAAATATATCAGGAGAATTTATCATTACATTATCAGTACCTAATGCTAATAGACATCCAGCATTTTGCATTTTTTCAATATCAGGAATACCTTCAGCCAAAGATGAATTTGCTCTAGGACAAATTACTATACCTCCAGTTTTCTTAGCTGTTACCTGAAGATCACTTTTTGAAGCATGAGTCATATGGATTAAAAAATCAGGGTTTAACGATAATGCTCGAAGTGTTTCAGATTTACCAGTAATTTGCTTAGATTTACGGACGCTTTCTTGAGTTTCAGAAGAATGAATTGCTCGAATTTTTTTTGTTTTGGAATACGAAGTCAATACAGATGCACTATGTTCATTTGCACCACTAATACCAATTCCATCACATGTTTTAATTAAAGAAGGAAGATCTTGAATTTTCTCTTTAGGAAAGGGGGTATTTTTCTTAATTTCAGAAGAATTTTGATGAAAATCAAGTCGTCCTAAAATAATTGATCGAATTGGAATATCAGTAGATATTTTTTTGAGTAAAAGGACACCATCTAAACCACCTTCTCTAAAATCAACAAATGTAGTAATGCCTTTACGAATCATTGAATGGCAAGTATTTTTCATAAAAGTGGATAGGTTTTCTTCTGAAGTGTTTTTTAGTATTTTGGATTTAATTCCAAACATTGGATGAATTTTTTGATTGACCGTACTGTTTAATGTAATATCTTTCCCAATTGAATCAGCAATATGTGTATGACAGTTAATGAATCCTGGAATTAATAACAAACCCTCACAATTAATGATATCTTTTTTTAAATTAGATTTAATATTAGAATGAATTTTTTGAAACTTTCCATTTTTAATTTGAATATCTACATTGGGAACAAAATCTAATTCTTCCCCCAATAAAGCACTAATATTTTTTAATAACATTATAATTCATAAACATCAGGTTTTGGTTTTCCTGAATCTCTAATCTCACGTATAATATCAAGAGATTTTGTGGCTAATTTTACTGCATCTCTACTCGTTTGTGCATTTCCAATTCCACAATTCAAGATAATTTTATCATTATTTTTAATCATATCAATAAAATTTTGGATCGAATTTTTTGCATCATTACTTGCAACTATCATATAATTATCACCACCAATGAAAAAGGTAAGAGAATTTTTTTCAATAAAATATTTTGCAATTTTTGAATAAAGCTCAAAAATTTTTAATGAAATTTCATATGGAGAGTTATCTTTTCTTTTTGATTTTAAATCATCAATATCTAAATGCATAATTGAAACATTAAATTCTAATGTACTATCAATAAATCCAAAAATATTATGTTCTTGATTTAAAATTATATTATTTTGTTTACCATCATATGCTTTTAGATTAGCTTCAAATGGTGTGTTTCCAAAACCGATTGAAATAGTTAAAGTGACTTTAAATAATTCTTTGAGTGATTTTTGAATTTCTATATGATCATCCAAAGTAAGACCATTTGAAACTACAAAAAATTCATCAGATTTATTTAAAAATACTAAACAATTTTTTGCAGAAAATAATTGTTGTACTTGTTTGTAAAGTGATGCTTGAAGCATCTGTAATTCATGTTCTCTATCACTACCTAATGTCAAAGTCCAAGGCCCATATTCAGTAATTTTTAAGATACTGAGTTGAATCAATTTTGAATTTTTTCCAATTCTTTAGAAATTTTAACAAGTGCCTCAACAGCCCTCTCTGCAACAGGTCTTATTCTAGCATAAGCATGTCTTTCTTGCATTCCAGGACCAGATATTCCTAAAGAGACAGGTTTTTGATATTTTAAGGATAAATTAGTAAGAGATTGGGCAGTTGTATGAGATATCACTTCATCATGTTTGGTTTGCCCTTTAATTATAGCACCCAAAGTAGCAACTCCATCAATATTTTGATTTTGTAGTAATCTGTCTACAACTATAGGCATATCATAGGCTCCAGGAACCACGCATATATCAGAAATTGTTAATTGCATAGAATTAGCCTTTTCTTTTGCAACCTCCAACATACGGGATGTTATCTCTTCATTGAATTCTGAAACTACAATAGCTATATTCAAAATTAATTCACCTTAGCATATTCCAAAAGTTCTTTTCCATCAATTAATGGAATTCCATTTTGTTTTCCAAATTTCTCTGCCTTGTCAACGGATAATGCAGAATAGGTTTCAGCATCCATCATTTCACAGATAGCTGTTACAGGAGTTAAACCTGCAATTTGAGTTAAGTAAACAGACATTTCAGTATGTCCTTGACGTGATGCTAATAATCCTTTTGATGCAATCAATAAAGGTACATGTCCAGGAGTTTTAAATGAAGATACAAATTTTTTCTGTTTATTTTCAACTTTAAAGATATTTGCCATTTCCATAATCGTTAATGCTCTGTCTTTATCAGTAATTCCAGTATATGTTTGATAGTGATTTACAGATAATGAAAATGTTGGATAATCACCATATGGAGCCAAACCCATTATCATTTCTTTATTTGAAATTGATGAACTAGAAAGAAGTTCATGCATGTATTGTAATTCAAGAGATTTTGCAAAATTATGTTCTAGTGCAATACAAAGTAATCCACCTGCATTCTGACGCATTCGTGCAACATGTTCAGGAGTGATAAATTCTGCAGCTACAACCATATCAATTTCATTTTCACGTCCTGCTGAATCAAATAATAATACAAACTCACCACGTTTAAGAGATTCAAGTCCAGTTCCAAGTGACATATACAAAAATTATTTCAATCTAGGTATATAGTTTACTAAAAAATTGGTAATTACCACTATAATAGTAGATAATTAGCCTTGGTTTAAAATATACTTACCAAGAATGTCAGTTTCAATATTAACCTTATCTCCCACTTTCTTAGTATGAAAATTTGTAATTTCAAGGGTATGAGGAATTAATGAAACAGATGCCAATGTTTTTTTTATGTCAACAACAGTTAAACTAATTCCATCAATTGCAATTGATCCTTTCTTCACAACATATTTTGCTAAATTTTTAGGAACTTCAAAATAAACTTGAACTTCTTTAGGTTTTTTTAGAATTTTTTTTATTACTCCTACTCCATCTACATGACCTAAAACAAAATGACCCTCCAATCTATCACCTGCCTTTAAACTTCGCTCAATATTTACTACTCCCCCAATTTTTAGATTACCAAGATCAGTTTTTTTTGTGGTCTCTTCAATCATTTCAAAAATACATTTAGATTTAGATAATTTAGTTGCAGTAAGACATACCCCATTAAGTGCAACACTTTGTCCAATTTTTAATCCCTTTACTTGTTTACCCAAATCAATAGTCATTTCAATTGCACTTCGGTTTTTAGTAATTTTGGAAATTTTATTTACTGTTCCAATTCCTTCAACAATACCCGTAAACATCAAAAAGAAGTGAAGAGTCTTTGTATAAATTGATTTAGATAATTATTAGAAATAAAATTATTTTGAATCTGAGTTTTGAAATTCATCATCACAAAATTGATGGAAAACAGAACATTTGTTTTCTTTAGCATCAGATTTGATTTTTGCCATATCTTTATTCAGTACTCCTTGTGCAGCTAAAAATGCCTCATCAGTCATGTTTAATTTTTCAAATAATTTTGATTTAGCTGGTGGTATTTCTCTTAGGCTAGAATCTATTCGTTGAGCTAAATCATAATAATTAATTGCATCTTGATAATTTCCAAAATGGCTAAGTGAAATAGCCTTATTCATTAATGCAGTTACATCATTGGGATCAATTACAAGTGTAGTATCATAATATTGAATTGCATCTTTATGACGATCTAATTCATTAAGAGATATCCCCATAGTGTTTAGGGCCCAAGTATCTTTAGGATCAATTAATAGAAGTTTTTCACATAGTTTTAAAACGTCATCATGTTTCTTCAAATTTTCAAGAGCAAAAATTTTGTTTTTTAATGCATATGTATCAGATGGTTTTATTTCAAGAACTTTATCACAGTAAACAAGTGTTTCTTCATAATTTTTTAGATATATGAGCGATAATGAAATATTTTGTAAGGCAAGCATGTCAGATGGATCCTTTTTGAGTAAATCTTTACAGTAGTTGTATAACTGATCATAATTTTCACCATTAAACATTCGAGTGATTACATTTGTTGGATCAAGAAGGTCAATCATTTTATTATTTTACAATATCAAGAAGTGCTTTTGCTTGTTTGTAATGTACTTCATCTATCATTTTTCCATCAACTGTTGTAGCACCTTTACCTTTTTTTGTTGATTCTAGATATACTGTACAAACTTTCTCTGCCCATGAAATTTCAGTTTTATTAGGATGAAATGATTTATGGACCATGGAAATTTGATCTGGATGTATTATACTTTTACCAGCATATCCTAAACTTTTTCCAAAATTACAATCCGTTTCTAATCCCTTCAAATCTTTTAGATCTTGCCAGATACCATCAATAGCAGATATACCTGCAGCTGTTGCATCGACAGGGATTTTATATCGAGAGTATTTTCCACCTGGTGAATCTTTTACATATTCAACACCAAGATCATTTAGTAAATCAAAAATTCCAAAAATAATAGCATTAACACGTTTTCCAAATGATGCAATTGAATAGGAGTTAACAACACCTTCAGCTGATTCAATAGACGGAATAATTTGAATTGGTTTTAATTTTTTAGATTTTTCTAAACTAGAAAGAATTTTTTGTATTTTTTTTAATTCTGCAACATTATTTACTTTAGGAATAACTATACCATCAATTCCTTTTTGAATAATTTCCTTTAGATCTGATGGAATTTTTCCAGATAATGGAGAATTAGTTCGAACGAAAATGGAAGAAGAGTATTCTGAACGAGATTTTAATGCATTTTTGATTAATTTTCTTGCACTAGTTTTTTCATCATCTGGAACAGAGTCCTCTAAATCAAAGCAAATAATATCAGCTTGAATCTTCTTTGCCTTTTCAAGAAATCTGGGATTGTTCCCAGGTACGAAAATAAGGCTACGGAAGAGCTGAGTCATTAAATGACTAAGCGCCTTCAGGCTTCATTAAGATTTTACCAAACATGCCTTTTCCGTTTAGCATCTTTGTGTGTGCCTCTGCTGCTTGTTCAAAGGTGTACGTTGAATCAATTGCAGCTTTAATTTTACCTTGACCCATCCAATAGAGACCTTGATCAAGTTCGGCTTTGGTTCCTTGTGTTGAACCTAAGATGTTAGTTCCTTTGAAGAACACATGTCTAAGATCAGTTTGTGCATTGTAACCAGTTGTTGCTCCACATGAAACAAGTGTTGCACCGTACTTTAACAATTGTAATTGTTTGTTCCAGTGTGTTTCACCGATATGATCAAATGATAAATCAATTCCA
>CAJQSS010000017.1 GCA_905616385.1 uncultured Candidatus Nitrosopumilus sp.
TTCATTTTTAATAATCCAGCAGGCACTGAAATCATTTCTCTCATAACTGGAACCATTCTTCCGATCAAAACTGCCTTATCACCATATTTTTCAAACCATATTTCTACTCGTTCTAATTTTTTTTCTGAAATTCTAAAATTTTTTAAATATCGAAGTAAAACAGTACGTCCAAGTTTTAATGCAATAAAATAGATGACAGATGTTCCAATTGTAGCACCAGTTGCACCAAGAATAATCATAGGAACAACACCAAATAATGTAATTCCTTGTTGTGATGCTAGAAATCCAGCTGTTGGAAATATTGCAAGTGTTGGAATTGGAGGGATTATAGTTTCAATTAACGCTGCAAAGAATATCCCTTCATAGAGATGTTCACCTAAAAAATCTGCAATAAATATCATAAATGAATCAAATAGTTCCATTTCTTTTTTACAAAGAAATCTCACTAAACTACCTTACGAATAAAAGATTAGACAATTAATTCAATTTTTATGCCTAAGTATCAGAATTTAATTCAATTTTTCTTAAAAAAATTAGAGATACTATTCTAACTCCAAACTTTTTCTTTGAATGTCCATCTCTTATTTAACAAGAAATTACCAAATGCTGCAACACCAACTGCCAATACTAATGAAATTGGATATGAAATACTCCATTGATCTACAAGATTGTAAACCATGCCAAGTTGAACTAATGCACCAATAGAGCTAAACCCAACAAATTTTCCATATTGAATAATAGTTCGTTTTGGAGAAAAGTCTCTATCTTCAAATGTCCAATACTTGTTTAGTAGGAAGTTACTTGAAATGGAAAATATTATTCCAAATGTAGTAGCATGAATATACCACATATCAGAATTTAATGAAAAAATCATAGATGCAAAATAATTAATTACTAAGCCAGAAGCTCCAACAGTAAAAAATCTTGCAGCCTTTGAAAGAAACCTAACAGATGCTCTTGATTCATCTTTTTCAACTGTTCTTCCATATTTGTATAATTTCCAAACGGATTTAAAATAATCAACAATAGTTGTAGCATTAAGTTTACTAGAACCTAATTCTCTATCAGTAAATGTATAAGGTACTTCCTCGATTTTAACACCCTTAGTTTTAACTAAAATTTCTAATAACATTTTGTAACCAAGTGCATCAAATTTTAATCCATTAAGAATATTTTTTTTAAAAGCAAAAAATCCAGACATTGGATCAAGAGGTTTTATTCCTAATCCTTTTTTTGCAATTAATGTTGCAACCTTACTCATTAATTTTCTTTTAATTGGCCAACCCTGAATTGAACCTCCATGTACATATCGTGAAGCAATTGCAATATCACATCTAGTTTGTTTGATTGCATCAATTAATTTAGGAATGATACTAGGAGGATGTGAGAAATCACTGTCCATAACTACAATTGTATTTGCTGAAGATTCTTGAATTCCATTAAGAATGGCAGAACTTAATCCATTTTTTGCCTTTCGTTTAATTACATTAATTGTATGACTTGATTTTTCTTTAATTGAATGAAAATAATCTTCAGCAATTTTTGCAGTATTATCAGGAGAATTATCATCTACGACTATAGTTTCAAGTTTCAGATTTGATGGAAAAGATTTTTTGATGTGATCTAAGATTCCACGAATATTTTTAGATTCATTATAAGTAGGCAAAATTATTGAAATTTCGGCAGTATTCAATATGATTAATCTTTTCAAATTGACTTAAAATGTTTAATGTAAAAAATTTCACTTTTTTAAGCACCATTAGTCCCAATTAGTCATGATTAATTGAATTTAGTATAGTAGCTTAATAGTTGGAGAAATTAAAAAAAGATAATTGAGTTACAAATTCCTAGATCATTCAACTGATGCAATAATTGAAATTAATGCAAAAGATCTAAAAGAAGCATTTTCAGTTGCAGCAGATGCAGTAATTAATTTAACATTAGATCAAGATAAAGTTGAAGAAAAGGCAAGTAAAGAATTTGTATCACAAGGAAAAGATCTGTATTATCTTCTTTTCAGCTGGTTAGAAGAAATTCCATTTATTCTCATTACGGAAGGATTTGCAATAAAAAGAATAGAATTTAGCATTGAAAAAAATGATTTCTATAAAATTAATGCAAAAGCATTTGGTGAGACCCTAGATTTGAAAAAACATAATTTCAAAGTAGAGATAAAGGCACCTACATTTTATGATATGGTGATTAGAAATGAAGGGGAAGTATATATGAAATTCCTTCTTGATTTGTAAGTTTGTGAATAATTATTTGCTATAAACAGGAAAAAATTATGCTTATTTTTTAAAAATGAATTTTCTAATCAATAATATGCAAGTAAAATTAGCTGGATTTGGAATATTGTCATTATTTTTGATAATGTTAGTACCAGTTTATGCAGAAGTAACAGAATTTTCAATTGAAAAAAAATTCTATACAATTGATGAAGGAATTGTGTTTATAGGAACTGAAGATGAAGGGAGTACATTCGTTAATGTGGAGATGACGGATCCAAATGGGGGTAAAAGTTTGTTAGTAACTGCATTGTCCAATTCAAATGGAATATTTGAAACAAATGCAAAAAAGGTAGATGAGTTCTTTTCAATTATTGGAACGTATGAATTTACAGCATTTACAATTCAAAAAAATGATGGCGTGACAATTACACTTGAGTTTAATGGAGATAAAGTTTTAGAACCTGTAAAATCAATATTGCAACTAAATTCAATTCAAAATAAAATAGTAGAAGTAGAAAAAACAATTACATTTACAGTTAGTATTACAGATGATTCATTCATAGATACGTACGATGGAAGGGACCCAGTTTATAGTTTAGAAAATGCTCCTGTAGATGCTACAATTGATGATAGAACTGGAAAATTTATCTGGACTCCATCAAAATCTTATGGAAGTTTTGAAGATGTAATTTATAATTTTGATATTATTGTTAATGCTAATAATCAGGAAGATAGGGAAAATATTTCAATAATTGTAAAAAAAGCATATGATGAACCAGTAATAGAACCAAAGGTAGAACCAGTAATAGAACCAAAGGTAGAACCAGTAATAGAACCAAAGGTAGAACCAGTAATAGAACCAAAGGTAGAACCAGTAATAGAACCAAAGGTAGAACCAGTAATAGAACCAAAGGTAGAACCAGTAATAGAACCAAAGGTAGAACCAGTAATAGAACCAAAGGTAGAACCAGTAATAGAACCAAAGGTAGAACCAGTAATAGAACCAAAGGTAGAACCAGTAATAGAACCAAAGGTAGAACCAGTAATAGAACCAAAGGTAGAACCAGTTAAATCTACAACTGCATCCTTTGTGGATGCAACAAAAGATCCACAAAGTTATGTGGATAGATACAACAATGAATCAACATACAAAGAATGGTTTGATGAGAATTATTCCCAATATTCTTCAATTTATGAAGCAGTTGGATTAGCGGAACCAGAATTTGGAATTTGTGGAGAAGGTACAAAGTTAATTGATGGTGTATGTACAATTATTCAAAAAACTATCCAAAAGCCATGGTGGCAATTTTGGTAATCAAATAAAAGCTAACTTTTAATCAGAATACTTTTTCATGAATAATATGGGAAAATTGGCTAGAAATCTTAGAATTTGTGGGGATTGTGGAATTGCATATACATCTGTAAGCTTTACAAAATACATTGATCAATGTCCAATTTGTAAATCAAGAAGATTTGAAGCAATTCCAATTAAAACCTTAGACGAGTAATTTTTGATATAGATTTTTTAATAGAATAATATTTTGATGCTTATTGTCTGAAGACCCAGAAATTGCTAAAATCATGCAAAAAAAATTAGAGGCTATGATTAATCAAAAAGAGCAACCAAAAATTGAGCCTGGAATTATTGATTTAAACGATTCAAATTTTGAACAAACAATTTCAGCAGAAAATCCAACGTTAGTAGATTTTTGGGCAGAATGGTGTGGTCCTTGTAAATCAATGCATCCAATATTTGAAAGTCTTGAAAAACAATATCCAAATGTAAAATTTGCAAGAGTCAATGTTGATCAAAATCAAAACATATCGACAAAATTTGCAGTTCAATCAATTCCAACATTTATCATGTTCAAATCAGGTAAGATAATAGATAAAATGATGGGAGCAGTTGGTGCACCTGGAATTCATATGATTTGTAAAAAACATTCAAACTAGTAACCGTACATAGGTTCTATTTCCCGCTGAAGTCTAACTATTTCACGAAAAACTTCTTGTTCTTCACTACTTAGTTTATGTAAAAATTTACTAAGTAATTTTTTTGCATCAGGTGATGGAGGGAATGTATAGTATATCTCTTCTTCAAAAATTTGTCTACCTATGGTAACATCTTTAACAGAACATGCAACCTCATCACCTGCTTTTGCAGAAGATACAGTTTTTTTATCTAATTGAAGTTGATGTATGTTCCCTACTTTTCTTCCAGTCATATTCATAAATGGAATTTTATGTTTCAAATTACCAACATCAATACGTACACCAAAAACTGCAGGATCATTGTTACGAAATACCATTCCTTTCATAAATGTAAATTTTGAAATTGGTGTTAACTCTGCAAACATTGCATCATCTTCATTTGCAGAATCTTCTTCAACCCAAGCGTTATAATTATCAATTAAACTGTAAATTACTTTATCTTCAAATAGTTTGATGTGACTTGTTTCTGATTCTTCTTGTGCATCAGGTAATATCTTAACATTAAATGCCAAAACAATTCCAAGATGTCTATCATTTTCTTTGATAGTTTTTGCTTCAATGACATCACGCCTATTTACTGGTCCAATGTCAGCTTTTGCTACTGGAACTTGAGAACGCTTTAACATTTCAACTATAGCCTCAAGTGAGCCGATTGTATCACATTTTAAAATAATACCATTAGTTTCTGTATCAATAAACATAGATTGCATTTCAGATTCTATGAGTTTAGTAAATTTTTTAATCTCATCATCATTTTTTGCAACATAAAGAGTACTTCCAGGAAGAACACCTTCAAGATCAGGTGATGCAATTTTCAGACCAGCTGCTGCATCTACTTGAAGTACTGGTTTGAATTTATCTCGAGGATCTCTCATTTCATCAAGAGGTTTTGGTAAAAGTAATGCTTTGGGTTTTGTAACTATTACACCATCACGTTTTGCAACAACTATACTATTTTCTTTTTTGATAGTACCATCAATCAAAATTACATTGGCAGTTTGTCCCAATCCAACTTCATCTTTTACTTCAAGTACAATACCACGAGGTTCTTTTTCTTCCTGATCTAATCTTTTTTGCAAATACTGTTGAGTTAATCCAACTAAAACACTTAGTAACTCTGGAATTCCAACTCCAGAACGTGCAGAAATTGGAACTATAGCAATTTCAGATTTAAAATCTTCAATACGATAAAATGCTTCTGACTTGTATCCTAAAATGGATAATGTTCCTACAACATCATAGAGTTTTTGATCTAAATCAGTTTGTATAGATGCATCTTGTTCTTTAATTGCCTGTGAAATGAATTTAGTTTCAGATTTTCTCCATCCAGAAATTTGATCACATTTGTTTAATGCAATTACAAATGGAACTTTTCTACTTTGTAAAATTTTTAAACTTTCATTTGTTTGGGGTTGAAATCCACGATTAACATCAACTACCAATATTGCAATGTCAGCAGCAGAACCACCTCTAGAACGAAGATTAGTAAATACTTCGTGTCCAGGAGTATCAATAACTAAAAGTCCAGGAACTTTATGTTCTGATTGTTCTAATTTTTTGTATAGTGGACCACACATTTCTTTGATAGTATCAGATGGAAGGAAACTTGCACCAATATGTTGAGTAATTCCACCTGCTTCTCTACCTTGTACACCGGTTCCACGAATTGTATCTAATAGGGATGTTTTTCCAGAATCTACGTGACCAAGAACTGCCACTATGGGCTGTCGAATTTGCAAATCAAATCACTCAAATGCTACCCTCGATTCGTGATCAAAACTTTCTTGGGAATCGGATGCATGAATAATATTTTCACTAAATCCCAATCCAAAATCACCTCTTATTGAACCAGGATCTGCTTCAAAAGATTTTGTAGCTCCAATCATAATTCGTGTAGTAGCAATTGCATTATTACCTTCAATGATAGCTGCCACAACAGGTCCTGAAGTAATAAATGACGTTAATTCACCAAAAAAGGGTTTATCTTTATGAACTCCATAGAAATTTTCTGCTTGAACTTGAGTAAAAGTAAACATCTTTAATTTTAAAAGTTTGAATCCTTTTCTTTCAAATCTTGATACAACCTCTCCAACAAGATTTCTAGCTACAGCATCAGGTTTTACAATAAATAATGATCGTTCAGACAATTCTAATTCTTTCTAATTCCACCTTTGACGTGTTTCTTGGTCCACTTTAATTTTCTTGGATCACGTTTTAGAACTAATGCATTTTTTTTACATTTTGATGAACAAAACCATAAAACAGTTCCATCATTTTTAGCAAACATTGTTCCAGAGCCTTTAGCTACAGGTCTATCACAAAAACTACAGGGTTTAACTAAGAGACTCATTCATAATCACCTATTTAATTTTCTTTGCTTCCCTTTCTGTTTCTCTTAACATTAAAATTTCATGCACCCTAACAGAACCTTTAACATTTCTTGTAAGAATTCTTCCTTTATCCTTACCAGTAAGAACTTTAACTCTAACTTGAATAACTTCACCAGCAATGCCAGTTCTACCTACAATTTGAATAATTTCAGATTCTACTACTTCTTCAGTTGCACTCATTCTGCAGTCTTACCGCCTTTAAGTTCAGCAATTTTAGTTGTAACTTGGTCGACGATGTGTTGTGCATCGCCAGCATCCAAAATTGCTGCAGCGGCTGAAGTAATATCAATACCTAATGATTTGCCTAATTCTTCTTTACTTGGAACAAATACATATGCTGCACCTTGTTCCTCACATAGAATTGGAAGATGTGCTACTACCTCTGGAGGTTCAACATCTTCAGCAATTACAATTAATTTACTAGTACCACGTTCAATAGCCTTTGTAGCTTCATTTGTTCCTTTTTTGACTTTACCACTAGTTGATGCAACTCTAACAGCTTCCAAGATTGGACTAACCAGATCTTCAGGAATTTCAAATTTTACATAATAAGGTTTTCCCATAGTATTTCGAATCCTGTAATTGGTATTAAAAGTGTTATCTGGAAATTATGGACTTTACTTTTTGAAGAAATTCAATCATTAAAGCCTCTAATTTTTCTTCATTTTCAGATTCAGCATAAATTCTAATGATTGGTTCAGTTCCACTGGGTCGGATCATTACCCAACTTTTTGAGTCGATAATAATTTTGATACCATCAGAAACATCAGAATTTGAAAATTCTTCTTTTAAAGATGAAATTACTTTAACAGCATCATCAGAGGAGCATTTCAGTTTATTCTTTGTAGTAAAAGATAGAGGTAATTTGGAAATTTCATTAGATAATGAATTATCACTAGTAGCCAAAAAATCAAGCATTAATGCCAAACTCATACAACCATCTCTAACTTGATTATGTTTTCCAAACATGAATCCGCCATTTTCTTCAAATCCAATTAAAGCATTAGTTGAAACCATTTTTCTTGAAACTTCAACACTTCCTACTTTAGTACGAATAACTTTTGAATCATATTTTTCAGCAAGTAGTTCAGTGTTTGAACCAGAATTCAAGCAAGTAACTACTAGAGAATTTGGATTTTGATTTAAAATATGTTGAATGAGCATTAGTGCAGATTTATCACCAGTTAAAATATTTCCAAGATTATCACAAAAAATACTTCGATCGCCATCTCCATCAAATGCAATTCCAAAATTAGCTCTATTGTCTATTACAGATTTTGAAAGAACTGAAAGATTTTGTGGTGTTGGTTCAGAACCACGTCCTGGAAACATTCCATCTATTGTTTCATTAACAAGAATTGTTTCACAGTTTACTTTTTTACAAAAGTTGGGTGCAGTAACAGCTTGTGCACCATTTCCTAAATCTAAAACAACTTTGAAAGATTTTGATTCTATAAGTTTAGAATTAATATGAGATGTAATCCCATCAAGATATGTTTCAATTGTTCTAGTTTCTTCTCCTGTAATACCCCATTTTTCAGGATTTGTGATCCAACTTTTGTTAAGATAAATATCTTCAATAATTAATTCATCCTCACGAGAAATTTCAACTCCATCTTCTGCAGCAGGTTTAATTCCATTGTATTGTGGCGGATTATGTGAAGCAGTAATCATTATTCCACCAGAATAACCAAGAGACTTTACTGCATATTCAAGACATGGAGTTGGAACAAGTCCAGCTATTTTACAATCAATACCAATGGAGTTAAGAGTTGAAGTAATAATTTTACAAATTATTGGACTGGATTCCCTGCCATCATAACCAATCAAGATAGGCCCTTTTCCAAAATAAGTTCCAAGAGCCAAAGTCATATCATGAACAAATTCTAATGTAAAATCTTCAGAAAATACTCCCCGAATACCGTTAGTTCCAAAAAATTTTGCCATGATATTATTCAATAATAGATAAATTTGTGTTTAATGGCTATGTCGTTGCGGGAGTCGCCCAGCCTGGTCAAAGGCGTAGGGCTTAGGACCCTATCTCTTAGGAGTTCGTGGGTTCGAATCCCACCTCCCGCACCATTTACCTTTCTGTGAATGATTAATAATGAGAAAAACTTCAACATACAAAGTCATGAAAAAAACAGTAGTTGGAATAACAGTAGTTGGTAAAGATAGAGAAGGTATTGTAGCCACATTTACTAATTTTGCTTTTTCGAAAGGCGGCAATATTGAGAAGGTAAACCAAAATGTAATCAAAAATCTTTTTGGAATGTATCTTGAAGTTTCATTTTCTAAAAAATTAGATGTAAAAATTTTTGATATTCAAATTCAAAATTTAGCAAAAAAAGAAAAAATGGATGTAAATACACATCATGAAACTAACTTAGAAAAAAATATTGCAGTATTTGTTACAAAAGAACCACATTGTCTTCAAACATTTATTATAAATAGAAAATCACTCAAAGGAAAAATTTCAATAATAGTAAGTACTGAAAAATCATTAGAACCAATAGCAAAAAAAGCAAATATTCCATTCATCATAATAGATGAAAAAAATCAAGCAAAGGCAGAAGAAAAAATAATTCAGATTTGTAAAAAATATAATATTGATTTAATTTCACTTGCAAGATATATGAGAATACTCAGTCCTAATTTTGTTTGGAGATATCCAAATAGAATAATTAACATTCATCCATCATTATTACCTGCTTTTCCTGGTGCATCAGCATATGCTCAAGCTCACGAAAGAGGTACAAAAATTGTTGGTGTGACATCACATTATGTAACAGAGAATTTAGATCAAGGTCCAATTATTTTCCAAGATTCTTTCAAAGTTAATCCAAATGATACATTAGAAAAAATAAAAACAAAGGGACAAAAACTTGAAGCTGATACATTACTTAAAGCAACTAAAATGCATCTAGAAAACAAATTAGAAGTTCGTTGGAGAAAAGTTCACATAAAATCAAAGTGAGTTAGATGACAGATATTAAAAATCAATTTGATCCAATACTTAGAAAATTAATAAAAAACAAGAAAAAAATTGCAGTCATTCCAATTGGCTCAATTGAGCAACATGGCCCACATTTACCAATTTCAACTGATTCAGATATCGTATCAGAGGTAGCAAAAAAATTAGCTGA
>CAJQSS010000018.1 GCA_905616385.1 uncultured Candidatus Nitrosopumilus sp.
CTGAACAAATTGAATCTGGAACTATTAGAGATTTTGATATCATAATTCCTCAAGCTGTATTTGATGAACTTCAATCTCAAGCTTCCAATCATAAGCAACAGGGATTTATTGGATTAGAGCAAATTCAAAAACTTAACAAATTATCTGGTGAGTTTGGGTTAAAAATTATTTTAAAAGGTTCTCATCCTGACATCGATGATATTAGATTTGCTGCAAGTGGAAGAATTGATGCTTTAATTATTGATATTGCAAAACAAAATAATGCTACACTTTACACTTCTGATAACGTTCAACATTTAGTTGCACAAGCTGAAGATATCCCAACAGTATTTTTAAAACCTAAAATTATGCATGAAACACTTGAATTTTTAAAATTTTTTGATAACAATACAATGAGTATTCACCTTAAAGAAAATCAATACCCTCTTGCAAAAAGAGGAAAACCTGGAGAATTTGTATTAACAAAAATTGGTGAAGATCTTCTTTCTAAAGATTACTTGAACATGATTTCTTCTCAAATATTATCTGCCACGAATATTTCTGATTCTAGTACTATTGAAATTTCTAAAACTGGGGCATCTGTTATTCAGCACAATAATTATCGTATAGCAATTACTTATCCTCCCTTTTCTGAAGCATATGAAATAACAATTGTACATCCAACTGTAAAATTATCTCTTGATGACTATACTATTTCTGAAGCATTAATGAAACGTTTGACTGACAGGGCTGAAGGAATTCTGATCTCTGGGGCCCCTGGTTCTGGAAAAAGTACGTTGGCTTCTGGCTTAGCAAATTTCTATCATGATCAGGATAAAATTGTTAAAACATTTGAATCTCCCCGTGATTTACAAGTTGATGCAGGAATTACACAATATGGTAAATTAGATGGAAGTTTTGATAACACTGCTGATATTCTATTACTAGTTCGTCCTGATTATACTATTTTTGATGAAGTGAGACGAAGAGAAGATTTTACAACTTTTTCTGATTTGAGATTAACTGGAGTTGGTATGGTTGGTGTAATTCATGCTAATTCACCTTTGGATGCAATTCAACGTTTTATTGGCAAAATTGAACTTGGAATAATTCCTAATGTTTTGGATACTGTGGTGTTTGTACATAATGGTGATATTGAGAAAGTATATGATTTAGAATTAAAAGTGAAAGTTCCTACAGGTATGACTGAATCTGATTTAGCTAGACCTGTAATTGAGATACGGAATTTTGAGGATAATGTTTTAGAGCATGAAATTTACACTTTTGGCGAAGAAAATGTGATTGTGCCTGTAACAAAACGTGGCGAAAAAGCAGGTATTGAAAAATTAGCTGAGGATAAAATTAAAGATTATTTTGAAAAATATGATTCTAATGCCCTCGTTGAAATTTTATCTGAAAATCGTGTTAAAGTAATTGTAAATGAAGATTGTATTGCATCAATTATTGGAAGGGGAGGAATTAACATTAATGAAATTGAAAAATTCCTTAAAGTCCATATTGATATTGTTGCTAAGGATTCAGAACTATTATCTTTAACTTCACATGACCTTCCTTTTAGTTTTTCAGAATCCAAAACTGCTTTACTTCTTACTGTTGATAGGGGATACACATCTATGCATGTTGATATTTACACAAACGATAAATTTTTTGCATCCGTCAAAATTGGGAAAAAAGGACAAATAAAAATTCTAAAACGTTCTGATATTGGGAGAAATTTGTTAAATACCACTGATTCTCAGAATGATATACAATTATTTCTTAAAGATTTTTAAAATTATCAATAATTTTTGGATTTGATTTTAGAAAAGTTATAAATTTTCTTAATTGTTTAATTGTTTTTGGATTAAGATGATGCTCAATTCCTTCTGTATCTTGATTTGCAGTATCATACCCTACTCCCAAAATTTCAAAAAATTCTAACATTATTCCATGATTTTGTCTAATCCCTTCTGCAACCTGTATTCCTTTTTTTGTTAGATTGATTCCATGATATTTTTCATATTCTAAAAATTTACCTTCATCTAATCTTTGTAACATCTTAGTTACACTTGGAGCACTTACATTCATGTATCTTGAAATGTCTAGTGTCGTGGCATATCCTTTGAGTTCTACTAACTCTGCAATGATTTCTAGGTAATCCTCCATTCTGGAACTCGAACGTGTTTTTTCTACCTCATGTGCTGCCTTAATTGATTCTAATCTTTTTGACTTTTTTGGTTTCATGTATTCTTTGTATGTACATTAAATCTCCTATAATTGAGTGTCTGTTAGGCTAATCTTAGTTACTCTTTGTTGACTTGAGGGTAACCATTGTTGATCTTTGAATCTTAACTATTTTTTTTCCAATTTATGTTAGAATGATAGATCCCCTAAAGGCACGACTCGCAAAATTACAAAAATTCTCTGATTCTGCTAAACGTAGAGCCAATCTTTACTCTGATATTGCAAAAATGGATGGTTCTACCACTGCTAGATCTTTAGGTGCACTTCAAAAAGCACCTGCACCAGGTAAAAAATTACAAAAAATTGGATTTTTGATGTTATGGATACCTGAACCTACTGGTGTTACATGTGCAATTGGAGGTCCTATGATAGTTGCTGGTAGATATTTGGATAAAAAATACAATAGTAGTACACTACACGATATTGGTCATCAAACTAAGAACACTCTTTCTTCAATTAGTGATTTTAGAAATTCTGTAACTTAACATATTCATTTTTTAGAAGGACTTTTTTAAATAAATTTATGACTACTAGGGCTCAGGCACTAATTCCTATTTTTATTGCTGCTGTAATTATTGGTTCTGTTGGTTTGCTTACTTTGCCAAGTGACATTAAATTAGAACAAGTTGAATTTCCTCGAGGAATAATTAAAGTTGATAATATCCCTCTTGAAATACAAATTGCTGATACTGACTCAAGTCGTGTTCGTGGATTGATGTTTCAAGATCAATTACCATTAGATCAAGGAATGCTTTTTGTATTTCCAGAACAGGGTTTGTATTCTTTATGGATGCTAAATATGCAATTTGAATTAGATATGATTTGGTTTGATAACGATGGTACTGTGGTCCATATTAAAACAAATGTTCCCCCATGTGTAATACCCGTTGAAATTGCTGCAGGATGTCCAAGTTTTGTACCTGATGGTGAGGCAACATATATTCTTGAAGTTACATCTGGGTTTGTTGAACAAAATAATATTACAAAAGATTCTATTTTGGAAATAATCTCTATCTAAAATTGCAAAACCTTATCTTGTAATCTATTTCTAAATTATTTATGAATAAAAAAATCCTTATTCCAATTATTGTTATAATAATATCTGCCATTGCTATTTTTTTAATTCCTGAAAATTTTTCTATGCCTTCTTCGGATAATCTCTATCAATATGGTTTTACTTTTTATGATGTTGAAAAAATAAAAGAATCTCTATCTGAACATGATATTTTCATGTCCATCCCTAGTCCTATCACAGATCATACTATTGAAAATTACTGTGCAATTCGTGGTGATATTTTGTCTACCATTAACTATTGTACCACCACTGCTATTCAAGGTCCCGATGGAAAATCTCTTGGAAATATCAATATGGGTGGAACCCCTGATAATCCGATAATGGCTCTTGCATTAGTTGAATCATCTCCATTTTTAGATTCAAAATCCAATGAAATTAAAATTGTTTTTGAAATTATGATTGAAACTTTGGTTTGTGATTGTTGGAATGAAAAACAACCTGGAGGCTTTGAATCTGTTAACGCCTGGATAGCGGCTGCCACAATAAAATTTGCTGAATCTTCTCAAACTATCCCTCTAAAATCAACAATTACTGGATTGAGTGATGAAACATTAATTCTTGAAATTACTTCTAAAAATGACTCTTATTTGTGGACTTTAATTGTTCTAAAGTAGTCTAATTATATATGATAAAATTATTTGATTGGAGATTACAATGATTGATCAATTATGGTTGATTCCTTTGGGATTTGTAGCTGGTATATTGGGTTCTATGCTTGGTCTTGGTGGTGGAATTATTATTGTTCCAGTTTTAACATTTTTGGGTTTTCCTCCAACTGTTGCAGTAAGTAATAGTCTTTTTGCAGCATTCAGTAACTCTGTTGCATCTACGATTTCTTATTCCAAACAAAAAAGAATTGAATATTCTTTGGGGTTAAAACTTGGATTACTTGCAATTCCTGGTACCATTTTTGGTGCAATAATTTCTACTGATGTTGCTCCGGATATTTTTAAAATTTTATTTGGGTTTGTTTTGATTGCATCTTCTGTTTACATATTTTTAAGCAAACAGATTGAATCTAGAGAAAAAACAATTTCAAAACAATTAATTATTTTTATAATTGGATCTAGCTTTTTTGCAGGAATTATTTCTTCATTTTTTGGAATTGGTGGGGGGATTATTTTTGTACCTTTGATGGTCGTTGGAATGGGAATGTCTATGAAGAGGGCTGCACCTACTTCACAATTAATTTTATTATTTGCATCCCTATCTGGCATAATAGTTCATAGTATTTTGGGACATCCTGATTTTCTTCAATCTGGATTTTTAGCAATTGGTTCTTTTTTTGGTGGATTGGTTGGTGCAAAATTATCTTTAAGTGTAAAAGAGAGAAATTTGAAAATTCTTATCTCTGTTGTACTTTTAATTACAGCTGTAAAACTATTTTTTGATTCTTTAAGTAATGGTTCTTTCTCTTTTATTTTTTAGCCTCAAAAAATTAATTGTATTTTTATACTAATTTTTTGAAATATATTGTTCGTTAGATCTTTTGATCTAATGGCTGAGGAGACTAGTTGGCTCCTTAGTTTTATCTTATTATTTATTATGTAGCTTCTTTTTTAATTCTGTAAATATTTTCATCCTTATCTTGTTTCATCAACACAGAATATTACTTCTGCAGATGAAAGTGCATTTTCTGTAACTAGGAAGTTAAATGCTTCGGCTATTCTTTGATTATTTGGCTCTGACCCTGTTACTGAACCTGGGAAAATTGTAAACATTCTGATTTTTGATTTTAATACATCACTTAGTTCTTGATTAACTGTTGTTGTAAATGGTCTTAATGCCCCTCTGAAAACTTCTACTTGAGCTCTTTGTGTGCCTGTAACTTTTCTTCCTATTGGTAAATCTGGACCAATGATCATGATTGCACCTTTTGCATCTTTATACAGACGTGGATCTTCTTTGCCACCTGGTACAAATTGTTCTAGTGCTCTTTGTGCAACTGTTGCCGGTGTTGATATGAATTTTTCAGTTAATTCTTCCCATGCTGATCTAGTTAATTCAGTTAATTTTTCAATTTCTGGTAATTTTCCTGTAATGTGTATCACTCCTAAAATTTCTCCAATGTTTGTTTGTGCTGTGTTTAACCATCTTTGAACTTCTTCAGGATTTTTAATATCGACCACATGTGAGTGAAATTTACTGCTGATGTATTCTTGAAGATCAGTTGGAGTTGTTTGTGATATGAAGCATGCTACTTTTCCTCCATTCTTTTCAATATGCTGTGCTAAAAATTCCACACGTTCTGCATCTGTTTTGTCTGTTGCATCAATTGTAAGCACAACTGCCTTTCCAGTGAAATCTGGTTGATGAACCCCTGGAGTTGTAGTTCCAATATGTGGTTTAACTGGATAAAATACTCTATCTCCTGGCATTACTTTACCGTTAACAATTTTTGCAATTTCATCATCACACAAATTTAGAACTGTTTCTGCCACTTGTCCTTGAGCTAAGAATTCTTTATTTGCAATCATATGTGATGTATTGTTTTGAACTTTTTCTGCAATTGTTCGTATTTTATTCAATAAGTTAGTTAATGTCTCAGTTAATTTTGCAACATCTTTTCCATTTGCTAATTTTGTAGCTGCATTTGAAATTCCTTCTTTGATAACTGAATTATCTTCGCCTAATAGTGGAAGTAATTCTTTATTTGCTGTATCTACTTCTGTTGGATTAAGATCTTCAAATCCACTAACTCTCATAAATTCTGCTGCTGCTTTTGGATACACTGTTTTGTAAATTCTATCTGAATGAACTGGTCCTGGATTTGTTGCAATTGAAATAATTCCTTTATCTGTTAGTTCCCATGACATTAATTCTGCTAATCTATTTTTTGCTCCTTGAGCTGCAGTGTATGGACTTCTAAATCTGTATGGTCTTTGCTCCAATGGTCTTTCTTCTGTGAAAAATGTTGAAATTGTAATAATTTTTCCTCCCTCTTTCATAACTTTGAGTGCTTGAACTGAACCCCAGAATGTACCTGTAAGGTGAATTCCAATTGTACTTTTGAATTCATCTAATGGTGCATTAGGAAAACATGTTACTGGACCTGAAACCCCTGCATTGTTAATGATATGATCAACTATTACATTGTCATTTTTTAAATCCTCAAACATCTTATTCATAGCATTTTCATCACTTACATCTACTCCTGAAAAAATTCTAACATTAGCACCACTTCCATTTTCTGCAATTATTGATTCCAGCATTTTGGCTGTTTCGTCTAATGGCTCTCTTCTTCGTCCTAATATGATTACACTTCCACCATTTTCTACAAATTTCTTAGCAATGGCTTGACCTATTCCTGTACCGCTTCCTGTGATTAGCGATGTTTTATTTTGGAATTTTAACATAAGTAATTTGCCAAATATTTTGTGATATTTATTTGGATTGATCTATGTGGGTATTTCTTGAAATCTTTATTTGGGGTATGGTATGAGATTTTTTATGCATGATACTGAATCTGATACTTTCATTTATCAAACATGGCCTGAAAAATTTAGCGCTATGCTAAAAGAGATTGGGGTGGATTCTGAATCTAAGGATATTGCAACTGATGTTGTTGAAACTGATGATTACTATGGTAGGTATTTTGCTCAAACTCCTAGAATGGTTACTAACAAAGGTTGTATTGATATTAAAAATTCTAACATTGACGTCGTGCAAATAATTCAAAAAGGATAATCATGCAAGATCCAAATCCACTTCCATGGGGTGCACAAGATAGATATCAAGCACATTTTATTGTTAGAAAGAATGTTGGTTCTTCAGCAATAAATTATACTGCTAAAACAATTCTTAAAACTCAAGGCCATTTTGGTTCAAAAGTTATTACTAAAGTTGAATGGAACGGATATGGTGATTTAGCTACTAAATTAAACTCTGATAATGAACTTAATGAAATGATTGCAAAACAATCCATAAAGGATGCAACAATCTATGTTGAACCTACTGATACTGCTGTTAGAATACGTGGTAAATGGGATAATCATATTGCATTTGGGATTACGAAGGAACTTTTTGAAATTTATGATAGAATTGCTGGTCACATAAAATCTGTTTAAGCTTTCCACCAATCTAATGCAAGAAAATCTACTTTATCTTTTCCTTTTGGAATTGCTAAAATAAACTGTTTTCTTACTGTTGTTGCAAGCCTTCCTGCAAGAACAATTCCTGTTGAGGTTATTGATTCACTTCTATTGTACACTTGAATTAAAAATGGCGCATGATCAATACCTGGCCCTTTTTCGTATACTGCAAAATCACATCCAAATTTAATTCCTGGATTGATAATGTATCCTTTATCTCGAAAATTTTTGTAAACAATGTATTTTTTCCCAAATTCATGAACTTCTTTTTTACAAATTTCTGTCATTTGCTCAACATTAATTTTTTGTTTTAATTTTGTAATGCTAATTTTTTTATTTTCTAATAAATATAATCCTTCAATTAAATCTAAAATTAATGGTGCATCTATTTCTTCAATTACTGGTTTTGGAATTCCAATCGGTTTTCCATAATACCCCTGACTGAAAAGTTTTCGTGAATCTTCAATATCCCACACAATTATTCTATTTTCAATTAACTCACTTTTCATATTTTAATAAAATATTCTATGTATATGAATTCTATAGTGTAGAACCATAGTTGTTGATATTAAAAATAAATTAGAAATTAATCTTGTTTTTTACTATAGGCTTAATGCTAACAGGATGAATGAATCTGAAACTCTCTGACATTTATCTGACATTTCTTCAATACCTTCTATCACATCTTTGATTAGCAACAATTCTTTCGGATCTTTTACTTCGTTTAGAAGTTTTATTGTTGCGTCTCTATATTTGATATCTATTTCTCTTTCTATGGTTTGTGTTTCTTGAGCCAATTCAATTGCATTGGCTGTATTTGTATTGAGACTTCTAATAATCTCATTTAGTTTGTAGACTTCATCCACTACTAATGAGATTAGTTCTGAAATATCTTTGTCAAGTTTTGAACTTTTCAGTGTAGTAATCTTTACATTTGAAAGTTTGAATGCAATGCCTGTAATGTAACCAGCTATTTCATCCATTGTGTAAGCTGTGTTTAGAAGATTTTCTCTATTCATGATTAATCCTCCAACATCTGCAACTTCTCGTGTAATTTTTCTTCTAAGATTTTCTACTTCTTCTTCTATAGTTGAGATTTGTTCCAACGTATTTTTGATTGCTTTCTTATCTTTTTTCATTAAAGACTCAGTTAGTGTTCCAAGTTCTCTAGATGCGTTTAGAATTCTATTGATCTCATCTTGTAAAACTGCTATTGCCTTTCTTTTTGCTTGAACTTCAAGTTCTCCACTATACATAACATAGAGTAAGAAACCTCGTGGTAATTTAAATCCTCTATGATTTTTGATATCTTTCGAGCCTTATTACATCAAATTTTTATCATGTACTGATTTATTTTGTCCTTTGTACAGTGAAATCACTTCTTCATCTGTTGATGCATCTTCTGCAGTTTTTTCCATTCTTATTTTTCCTGTAAATTTTGGAAATCTTAATGCTAATCCTGTATTTTTTCTTATTTCATCTCGTGCCACCTTGTGAATTGGGCTGAGTGTAATTTCAGATGCTACAATTTCTATCACTAATTCTGGTTCAAACCAAACATCTGCTTCCATTTCACTAATGATTCGGGGATTTTTTTTAATTGTAGTTTTTGGATTTAAAATTTGATATAATTGATCCAAACTTTCATCTGTAAACCCTGTACCCACTTTACAAATACTAGGAAATGTATCTGTATTTTCATCATATGTTGAAAGTAATAATGTTCCATAACTTCCTGTTCTTCTCCCTTTACCAAAAAATCCTCCAATAACTACAAGATCTAAACTATCCCCTAATTCATTTCTGTATTCTCTTTTTAATTTTAACCAATGACTTCCTCTGGACCCTGCTTGATATGGTTTATCTAACATTTTTAACATTAATCCCTCACTCCCTGCATTGATGCTGTTTTCAAAAAATTCTTGAATTTCATTTTCATTTTTTGCTATTGTCATTGGAATATATTTTGCAAATTCATTTTCTTTAACTATATTTTCTAATTTCTTTCTTCTTTCACTATAGTTTAGTTCTGTACAGTTTTTTCCATTACAGTATAATACATCAAAAAAATTCACTGTAATTGGATATTCTGTAACTGCTTTTTCAATTTTATATTTTCTTCTTCTATGCATTAATTCTTGAAATGGTAAAAAATCTCCTGTATTTTCATTAATTGCAACTATTTCTGCTTCTAGTATTGCATTTTCTGCTTGAATTATTTTTGGAATTTTTTCAATAATATCTGGATAGTAACTTGAAATTTTTTCTAAACTTCTAGAAAATAATTCTATTTTTTCCCCTTCTACATGAATTTGAACTCTTTCGCCATCTAATTTGTATTCAATTGCAAATTCATTTCCTATTTTTTCGATTACTTCTTTTTCACTCTTAACTCTATCTGCAAGCATTGGACGGATTGGATTGAATAAATTTATTTTAAATTTTTCAATTCCTTGTATTCCTTCTGTTGCTATTATTTCTGCAACTTTTCCTAAATCACTTGATACATTATATGCATGTTGTAGTAATTTTCTATTTTCTTTATCGCCTGAATATGCAACTGCTAATGCATCCATGACTGTATTTTCTGCAATACCTAATCTTAGAGTTCCAAGTAAAATTTTTAAAATAAAATTTGCTTCTAATGGATTTGCATCATTTAGTAAACTCGATATATATTTAATTTTCATATCTTGTGATTTTGACCCTCCTAATTTTGCAATTTTAAATAATGTCTCATATACTCTTTCTACTGTAATATTTTCCATCAGAAATGTTGTTTGTGTTTTTTGTTCTAGAATTATTGCTGCTGCGTGTCCTAGATCCCCTCTTTTGTTGTATTCCACTTCAATTTTTTTAATTGTTATTCCTGATGATTTTGAAATTGCCCTTATTGCTAATTTTTCTGCAACACCTAATTCAATACCTTCAAAATCTGGTCTTAATTTTCCTTGAATCAAGTATACTATTTTTGAAATTACCTCATGTGGTGTTTTTTCAAATAACTCTACTAGAAATTGAGTCAACTCTAATCTTTTTCTAGTTGATTCCATTTTTTCAAAAGATTCTGCTAAAATAGAATACTCCATAATCTGGTTCTAACTATTCCTGAATAAAAGTTTGAATCTAGATGTATCTGTAAATTGTTGGTTTATCTGAATCTTTGACATCTGATACTAGTGCAAAATTATACAGTGGATATTCCCCCTTGTACTGTTTCATGAAACTCCATGCTACATCATGTGTTTTAAAATCAGTTCTAATTCCATCAATTGTACTTTTTTTACCAAATACGTCTAATGGCACAATTCTATAGTTTTTGGGTCGATTATGTGGTCTGGCTTTGAGGAACCATGTAAATGCAAAAATTAACACTGTGACTAGAATTACATAATCTCCAGCTATTTTAAAAAATGTTATAATTATTCCTGGTATGGTTTGTCCAAATAACACTACTAGAAAACTTGAAAACGAAACTAAAGCTATCACTGTAAAAATATACGTCTTCCAATCAAAGATTTTTTGAAAGGTGTTCATACCTTATAGATACTGTGTTCTTTTTTGATTTAACTATTTCGTAAAATTATAAAAATATGAGATCACTAGTCTGGATCTTCATAATTTTCTTTCCTATCTGTATTGGATTTATCGCCTTCCATTGGTTTCATTTTTGTTTCAAGAATTTCCATTCTTGCTCTATATCCTTCAGCATATTCTAATTCTGATGGAACCAATGTGGCTGGATGAATGAACCCTTGACTTCTAATTGCCATTGCTTTCTTTGTTGCAATTTCTCTAATGTAATCCCAATCAGGTGTTGAGAATCCATCAAACGGTCCTACCAATTTACCGTTGTGCATACTAAAAACTAGTGCTTCCACAATTGGAATACAGAAATTAATTGATGCTGCTGAATTTAATTTAACTGGCATTAATGGCATGTTGTGACTTCCTCTGGTATTACCTGCAACATAGTGTGGATTGTTAAACATACTTCCCACTTCTTCAGTTGCTGGAAAATTCTTTTGTGTTCTTACTAAACAAATTGGATCATCTTTTCCAACATATGTTCCAGCAATGTTATGTAACCTATCTGTTGATGCGTCTAAGATTGGTTCTCCTTCTTTTGTATAAACTGAATCAACAACATATCTTCCTGGATACATTAATGCTGCTTCAATTGTTGGTTTATCTTCCCATAGATGTAATTCTGCAATTTGTGCTTTTTCAACATCCATAATATTCATCACTACTCCGCTTGCAAGACTTTTGTTTACAATTAATGCTGTATTACTTAACGTGTCTACAAACATTCTGTATATTGGATAATTGAATGCACCTGGTTCTGTTTTATCTGCTGCAAAAACAGTAAATGCTTCATTAGGTCTTTCTTCGAATTCCAATTCTGCAACCCCTGGACCCATTCCTTTAACATTTCCTGAAAAAGAATCTTTAAGTAAATCTTGACCTGCACCGTAAAGTCCTTCTTTTTTGGCAACCTCTGTTCCTGCCATGAAAGCATCCCATGCTAATTTGTGGACTTTTTCATTATCTACACCATGTGTATGGGACATGACGATGTGTGTATCATCTCCACAATATCCTATGTAATGGTCAATAAGTAAATCTCCTGAATTTTCAACGGTATCTCTAATTGCTTTGATTAGGCCGTCACTTGGTTTTGTATGTCCGCCGATCCCACCGACATCTGCTTTGATAACTGAAACTGTAATTTTCATATATCTAATTTTTTCTTCTTTGATTTATGTGCTTTTAGTGATATTTTTCGTTTAAAAATTTATTTCCAAAAAATATTTTTTGTTAAAAAAATTCATTACAGTAATATATGCCCTCGACGTCGAATTCGATATGGCAGATAAACCACACTTAAACATGATTGTAACAGGTCATATTGATAACGGCAAATCCACAACTATGGGTCACTTCTTAATGGATCTAGGAGTTGTAGATGAGAGAACCATTGCAGCACATGCAGAGGAATCTGAGAAGACCGGAAAAGGTGATACTTTCAAGTATGCATGGGTTATGGATAACATTAAAGATGAAAGAGAAAGAGGAATTACAATCGATTTAGCATTCCAAAAATTTGAGTCTAGTAAATACTTCTTTACTTTAATTGATGCTCCTGGTCACAGGGACTTTATTAAAAACATGATTACTGGCGCTTCTGAAGCAGATGCCGCCATCTTAGTACTTTCAGCAAAAGAAGGTGAAACTGATACTGCAACTGCAGCTGGTGGACAAGCAAGAGAGCACGCATTTTTGCTTAAGACATTAGGTGTAAAACAAATTATTGTTGCAATTAACAAAATGGATGCAGTTGAATACAAAGAAGATGCATTCAAAGCCGCAAAAGAGAAAGGTGAAAAATTAGTAAAATCTGTTGGTTACAAACTAGAAAATGTACCAATCATTCCAGTTTCTGGATGGAAAGGTGATAACTTGGTTAAGAAAACTGAGAACATGCCATGGTACTCTGGTAAAACACTACTTGAAGCATTTGATGACTTTACAGTAGAAGAAAAACCAATTGGTAAACCATTACGTGTTCCAATTCAAGACGTTTACACAATTACTGGTGTAGGAACTGTACCTGTAGGTAGAGTTGAAACTGGTATCATGAAGGCAAATCAAAAAATTATTGTAATGCCTTCTGGTGCACTTGGTGAAATCAAATCTATTGAAACTCATCATACAGAAATGCCAACTGCAGAAGCAGGTGACAACATTGGTTTCAACCTAAGAGGTATTGAAAAGAAAGATATCAAGAGAGGAGATGTTCTTGGTACTCCTGATGCCCCCCCAAATGTAGCAAAAGAATTCAAAGCCCAAATTATTGTTATTCACCATCCAACAGCAATTGCACCTGGTTATACTCCAGTTATGCACGCACACACAACACAAGTTGCAGCAACTGTTACTGAGTTTCTTCAAAAAATTAATCCAGCAACTGGTGCAGTAGAGGAAGAAAATCCAAAATTCCTTAAAGTTGGAGATGCAGCAATTGTTAAGATTAGACCAGTTAGACCAACTTGTATCGAAACTTTCGAAGAATTCCCGGAGATGGGAAGATTCGCACTTAGAGATATGGGTGCAACAATCGCAGCAGGTATTGTTAAGGAAATTACTGAAGAGCACAAACCATAGGCGTTTTTTTATGACACAAACTGCCCGTGTTAAACTCACCTCCATAAGTCTACCTAAATTAGATACTGTTTGTAATGAAATAATGGGTATTGGTAAAAAAACTGGTGTTAAAGTAAAAGGTCCAACTCCCCTTCCTGTAAAAAGATTACATGTTGCTACAAGAAAATCTCCTTGTGGTAGTGGTACTGAAACCTATGAAAAATGGGAAATGCGAATGCATAGAAGAATTATTAATATTAATGCAGATGATAAAGCAATTAGACAATTAATGAGACTAAAAATTCCTGATGATGTCTATATTGAATTATCTCTGATATGATTTGGTATCCTTAAATTATAGAAATTATTGATGATAAACATGGTTGAAGAAATTACTGAAGAAATTACTGGAGAAATAGAGGAAACTCCTGCTGAAACATTTGATGTAAATTATGCTTGTTTGAGATGTGGAACTATGGTTTCTAATACTGAGTTATCTCGTTTACCTGAAATCAAATGTATTTGTGGTTTTAGAGTCTTTACTAAAGTTAGACCTCCAGTGGTTAAAACTGTAAAAGCAATTTAATTATCTATCTTTTTTGTAACTATGTTCTCTTTGTAAATGGGTTCTCATATCTTCCATATTTGAGAAATTTCTATTACATTCTTTGCAATCATACTGTGAATCTTTTCCATGAATTATTTGTTTATGATTCATCAATTCTTCTTGTTTTGAAAATTTTTTATCACATTTATCACATTGATATTTTTTAAATAAATTCACTTTTAGCCAAACTCTGCTTTCTTTTTATCCCAACACTTTCTACATAATTGACCATCAATTTTCCAATGTCCTTTTGGATTATGTCTAATTAGTCCCATTTTTTTTTCACATAATGAACAGAAATTTTTCTTTTGAGCAAAATCTTTTTCTTTTTCATCAAAACAATTTTTACATAATAGACCTTCCATATCCCACTGCCATCTAGGTTCCCACAAGTCCGTAATTTTTTGTGTCATTCCACATTTTATACATGGTTGTCTTACTTGACCTTCATAGTATTCTTTAGATTTCTCAAAATGGCAATCTCCACAAAGTGAACCTTTCAAATTCCACTCTTTTTTTGGTTTATGTTTATGGGTTAATTCCTTACCGCAAACCGTACAATACACTGATTTTTTACTAAATAATCCCATACTTCTCATTTAATTGCAAAATATTTAATTATTAAATGTAAACACCTGATTCAAACTGTTGCTAAATAGTTGTATGGTGAATTGAAAAAATAATCAAAAATCATAAAAACTGTTTATTGACTAAGAATTTTTTCAAGTGCCTGGCTTGTATTGAGCATACCGTTTTTCTTGGCAAATTCTTCAATCATTTTGTATTGTTTTTCACTAAAACATACTGGCATTGATCGTGCTTTCATAATGATGTTTTGGATAATTCACTAATATCTTTTTCTCTGGGAACATATTTCAAATAGTTTCTTTTAGATCTATTATGGTGAAGAAAAGACAGATCTTAGTAATTGGAAATAATACTTCTGGATGTACTCCTAAACATGAAAAAATTGCATATGAAATTGGAATGGAGATTGCAAAATCTAATTCTCTACTAATTACTGGCGGTTTAGGTGGTGTGATGAATGCGTGTTCTCATGGTGCAAAGGATGGTGGTGGTATTACTATGGGAATAATTCCTCAAGATGATCCAAAATTTGCTAATGAATATTGTGACATTGTAATCCCTTCTGGCATGGGATTTACTCGTGATTTTCTTAATGCATTATCTGCAGATGGTGTAATTATTGTAGGTGGAGGTTCTGGAACTTTATCTGAGGTATGTGCTGCATATATGAGTAAAAAACCCATGGTTGCAATTCGAGGTTTTGAGAGTGCTATTGTCCCATACATTGATGGTTATATTGATCATAGAAAAAATGTAAAAATTATTGGTGTTGATACTCCTAAGGAAGCTGTTGAGAAAATTTTAGAATTAATTACTGCATAGAAATTAGTAATGGATCTGGCTTGTAAAACTCTCCATGTTTTTCAGCAAGTTTATTTAATTCATCTATGATATTTTTGATTCCAATTTCTTTTGCAGTTTCAAACAGTGGTTTTTTTAATCCTAATCCTAATTGAGCTGCTTTTTCTATCTCTTCGATATCGCTTGCACCATTTGTAATTAACCAAGCTGCATTGTTTAGAATGTTGGCTACTAATTGAATTGGATTGAACTTTTCTGCTAGTTCTTCTGATAAAGACACTCTTTCATATTTATCATCAGAATATTTGTAATACCCTTCTCCTGATTTTTGACCTAACTTCTTTTCATTGAACATTTTTTCTATTGTTGGATGTGGATTGATTACTTTTTTATCTCGTAGGTGCATTTCTACAGTTGCTTTATGGATTACATCCATGCCTGTAAAATCTGCCAATTCAAAAATTCCCATTGGAAATCCTAACTTGAATTTCACTGCAGAATCAATTTCTTCAAGTGTTGCATTTGTTCTATCTTGAGCATAACATGCTTCATGAACCATTGGAATGAATAATCTATTAATGATAAATCCTGGAACATCTTTTCTACACAATACTGCTTGCTTGTTTACTGATTTTACATATTCTTGAGTTAAGTCCGTAATTTCTTGTGATGTTTTTTCTCCTGGAATTATTTCTACTAGTTTCATTAATTGTGGTGGATTGAAAAAATGAATTCCTATAAATTTTTCAGGACGAGATGTTGTGTTTGCTATTTCAGTAATTGGTAATGTACTTGTATTTGATGCAAATATTACTTCTGGTCCTGCTACTTTATCTAGTTCTGCATAAACTAATTTTTTAAGCTCCATAATTTCTGGAACTACTTCAATTACTAATTCTGCATTTTTGACTGCTTCATTCAAATCAACAATTGGTGTGATTCTTGAAAATATTGAATCCCCTTCTTCTTTTGAAATTTTTTCTTTTGAAACTAGTTTATCTAAACTCCATTTTATTTTCTCCATTGCTTTATCTAAAAATTCTTGTTTGATATCTCGTAAAACTACATTGTATCCTGCAGTTGCTGACACTTGAGCAATTCCGTGACCCATAACTCCGGAACCTAATACTGTGATATTTTTTACTGTCATAAATTGACAAAAATTCAGTATCCTTTATAATGTATTTCTTCATCTTTGTGATAATATGGGCTTGTTTAATCGTAACAAATCTAATGAAAGTAAAACAAAATGTGATGTTTGTGGAACTGAGTTACATGATCCTGAGAGATTAAAAAGACATATGAAAAAAGCACATGGTAACGTACCTGCCAAAAAATTAGATCCAAATGGTGGAGACGGCGGTACATGGTAAAATGCAGTTAAGTTCTAGTCAACAACAAGGATTAGTTTTTGGGTGTGCTTTTTTGGCTGCAGGAATTGTTTTATCGACAATAGTTTTCCCCTTCTGGCATTTGATTCGTGAGGATGTTTTTGAGGATGTTGTTATTTTAACTAATGATAATGGTACTTGTTATGTAGAAACTATTGATGCTGTTCCTAAAATTATTGAAAATTGTGACTTAACTGCTGGAGATGAGGTTACAATAAAATTTGGAAAGGATTTAGCATGGGCTACTATTGTTACTCCTTGATAGATACTTTGATATTTAAAAAATTAATTTTATAATTATGGATTGCATTTTTTGTAAAATTATTTCAAAACAAATTCCTACAAAAATTCTTAATGAATCCTCTCATTCTATCTGTTTTTTGGATGCATTCCCTCTTGCAAAAGGCCATGTATTAGTAATTCCAAAAAATCATCATAAAAAAATTCAAGATATGACTAATGATGAAAACTCTGATTTATTTTCTCTAGTTCATACTATGATGTCTAAAATTGACTCCATCACTGGTTCAACTTTACTTGCAATACATAATGGTGAAAATGCAGGTCAAGAAATACCTCATGTTCATGTGCATCTAATTCCAAGATCTAAATCTGATTCAGCAGGACCTGTTCATAGTATGTTTAACACATCTTTAGAATTATCTGATTCTGAAACTGAAAAATATTATAATTTGTTAAAAAGTTAGTATGGAAATAATTTTTCTTTTGTTCTAATATTTTCTACCTTTATTGCTTTTGTTGGACATGTTTCAGCTGCATTCATAATTTTGTTTACCCCTGCACCTTTTTGATTAATTACATTTGATTTTGGGTTTGTTTGACTTTGTTTATTTATTTCAAACACACCTGGTGCAATAATTTCACAACTACAACAACCAATACACAAAGATTTGTCTACACTAACTGAAAGATCTGGCTGCTTACTTGGTTCTCTTGCTTTTTCATATTCTCCATTTTTGCCATCTGATCGTACTCGTGCATTGTAATCTTCCCAAAACTTTTTTTCATATTCCTTCCAAAAAGTTGGATCTCCTTCTTCAAATTCACGCGTATATTTGCCCCAATCTTGTTCTGGAATTCTGCCGTCATTTGGTGCTCCCCATTGTGGTTTTGGTTTGACTCCTTGATTTCCTGAATTTTGTTTTGTCTGTTCATATATTGTATCGTCCTTTTCATTCTTTTTTAAAAAATTATATGCTTCTGTAATTTTTTTGAATTCTCCATCATCATTTTTTTCTTTATTTTTATCTGGATGTAATTCTAGTGCCATCTTTCTATATGATGTCTTGATTTCTTCCTGTGATGACTTTTGATTAACATTTAATGTCAATAATGCCTCTCGTCTATTCATATTAGTTCTAATTCTTCATATGTTAAAAATAATTACTAATATTTTGTTATCCTATTCTAAAATTTCATCATCCTCTGCTTTCCATGCTGGTTCCACAATGCATAAAAAACGTAAATATTTTGATCCAATATTTTCAATAAATTGTTTTGAATTTGGAGGAACATATGCTGAATCATCTTTTTTTAAGTTAAACATTTCATCATCAATTTTTAATTTTCCTTCACCTTCTAAAATATAGTAAATTTCAGATGATTTAATTCTATGAAGTTTGGTTTTTCCCCCAATTTCTAATGAAAATTGTGCAATACTATAGTTAATTCCATTTAATGTGTTGTGGGGATGAAAATATTGCTTTATTTTTGTTCCTTCATCTCCGTCTACAACTTCAATTTTTGAATCTTCTTTTATTGACATTATTTTTAAATAATTTTTGTAACTTTATTTTTAAAATCTGATTCGTACCATGTAGTTTTGTATGTTGAATTCTTTTTAGGCAATATGTTGATTGCAATATGTGAAAATTCTTTCTTTTTGTCAATGGATCCATGTGTATGAAGTGTTTTTGCTGGAATGTGAACAATGTCCCCTTGATTAAGACTGATTCTTTGAGTTCTTTTGATTTTAAATTCTGATTTATTGGCACCATATTTTTTAAAAATTTCTAAACTACCTTTTCCATTTATTGCCATTAATACTTGATTTCCATTATGAAAATGAAGTTTTGTTTTAGAACCTTTTTCAAAATGAACATGATAGATGTCTTGATCTTTTGATTCAATTTTTTCTGAAAGTACTTTCATCCATGTTTTACCTGTAAACCATTCTGGATTGACTTCTCTCTTGTCAGTTGAACCATTTATGTTTGATTTATTCATCATAATTTTTACAAAAATAACCTCTTTTTCTTTGTTTGGAATTTTTTTCTATTTCTATTTATTGTGCTGATATTCTCAAAATCAGAATTGGTTTAATACGACTACTTGTATATTTTGTATAGTTTTGAAAAAGAATCATGATAAAAAAACAATAGTTTTAAGAAAAAAAATTGATGAAACTGAAGTTTTAGAAATTCTTAACAATAAAAAAACTGCTTTGTTTAAATCCATATTTTCACGCCCAAAAAAAAGTGATATTCACATTCATTCTGTGAAATTATACTATGAATGCATTTTAATGATATCTGGTAAATATGTGGCCAATTATTTTAGAAAAGCAACTCACTCTATTTCTGTTAACTCGAATGTATCTGCAGTAATTTTAGGTGATGATATTTTTTCAGTACGTACTAAATCCAATTTTAAAAAAGCAATTGTAGGAAAACGTGGCAAGAATAAGGTTGATTTAAAATTAGAAGAGCATGTTTTTGTTGAAAATGAGGATGAATTAACATTTGATCATCATGGCCGGGAGATTAAATTTCCTTTTAAATTAAATTCTAAAACCACTGAAAATTATCCTAATCGCTTATTGGAAAAAAACTCATCAAATATAAAAAATTCTGAACTCACACATGATGATGTGATTAAAAAATTGCAATCTTTTTTAAAAAAACCTTTGAAAGATGAGGTGAGAAAACTTGAAGAAGAATTTGTATTACGTGAAATTAGTGAGGTATATGTCCCAATCTATGAAGCAAGATTGATTGGACCCAAAAAGAAAATTGCTATTATTAGAATAGATGCAGTGCGTAACAAAATTCTATAGTTTTACTAACGCTCTAAATTTGTCATTATTGTGTAATACTGTAAAAATTGATTCTTCTTTCGCCCATTTACGAATTATTTTTGGGTTTCTTGAAATTGCCTGTTTTAATAATTCTAATGCCTCTGGATATTTTTCTAATGCTGCTTTGCTTCTAGATTTTGCGTAAATTACATTTACATTATTTTTGTATTTTTTTAGAATTTCATCGAATACATCTAGTGCTTTTTCATGTTTTCCTAATTCTGCTAATTGTACCCCTTTTTGAAAAAATGCATCTTGATTGTTTGGATATTTTCTACAAACATTTTGAAAACAATTGAGTGCTTCTTCATGTCGTTTCATTTTTCCTAAAACAATTCCTTTGTAGACCATTGCATTTGGTTTTCTTGGATCTATTGAAATTGCCTTTTCTAATACAGTTAGTGCTAGTTCATGTTCTTGAAGTTTGTCTAGTAAAACTCCTTTGTTAAAAAATGCTGCTGCATATTTTGGATCAGCTACAATTGCTTCATCATAACATTCAGAAGCTGCTTGAATATTTCCATTTTCTGCCATTGCGATACCTTTATTGTTTAATACTTGAGCATCATTTGGATTGTTCTCCAATAATTTATCAAAGCAGGTAATTGCATCACTATATTTTTTTATTTGATTTAATGCTAATCCTTTGTTAAACAGTGCACCTGTATCTGATGAATCTTGTTTTAGAATTTTATTAAATAATGAGACTGCTGCTTTTGGTTGGTTTCTTTCCATCATGGACATTGCATTATACCTGATGTCTTCTGGATTTTCTTTTGATCCAAATAACCCCATATTTTTATGAGAAAACTATTGCTAATGAAAGTTTATCTTAATTCAAAGATTTGAATTTTTTAATTGCCTCTTTTGCCATTTCTTCTTGTTTTTTTGCAGAGGTGTCTGTTGGATCTTCTGTTGCATAGGCTTCTTTTTTCTTTTCCATGTTACTTTGTAACTATTATTTTATAAAAATATGCATATTTTCTTTAGAGATACTCTTAATTTGATTTAGTTATTGTTTTATTCATTGTCTGATCTCCCAATACATTATTTAGCTGATAAAGTGTTTGTGCATCACTGGCCTAAAAATTCTCTAGAATGGTCTAATTCTTTACAAAAAAAATTAGATATTTCAATAAATAAAAACTCTGATAAAAAAATTATTATTATTAATTCTAATACTATCGGGATTGAAGATTTTGAATTTACTTGTTTAAAAAAAATTGGAGTTTCTGTTCCTTTTTTTGAAGAAGAATGTAGAGTAATTTTTGAAGCACAATTTGAGAATGTTTTTGCTCATATTCATATTACAATTAAATCTAATAATTTTTTAGAAATTTTCAATCAGTTGATTTCTTGGGAAAAAAAATTTCATGAATAGTTACTGTATTTTAGAAATTTTCTGAAGCTTGAATCATCTTTTTAATATCTTCTCTAGAATGACTAATTGATATTGCCCCTAATTTACCTGGCAAGAAAAATATCCCATCTTGAGAAATCATCTTAAAATGATATTTTTCTAGCATTTTTGAATCACATTTTGCAACATCTGTTGAATTTGTTATTTCTGTAATGCCATTTTTAATAAAATGCGTCATAAATAAAGACCCTTTACCTGTAACTGCCACTTTTCCATCAAACACTTTTTCTAATTCTTTTCTAGCATAATCTCCCAATGAATTAATTTTTTGGTACGTTGATTTTTTTGTTTTTAAATAATTTAGAGTTGCATATCCTGAAGTCATTGATGTTGGATTAGCTGAAAACGTACCTCCACCAATGTATGAACGTTCAGATTTTTTCTTATCTGTTGTATCTGCATGTTCCATAATTTCTTTTTTACCACACAATATTCCTATTGCCATTCCTCCTCCAGCTATTTTTCCTAATGTTACTATGTCTGGATCTAATTTCATTGTTGGATACAAACAGCCATATCTAAATCTAAAACCTGTAACAATTTCATCTAAAATAAATAATGATTTATTTCTATGAACAAATTCTTGTATTCCTTTTAGATACTCTTTTGTTGCAGGTATACATCCGCCACCACCTAACACTGGTTCAATGATAACTCCTGCCAGATTTTTTGAATATTTTTTTAATATTTTTAATGAATTCTCTAAATCATTATATGGAATTGAAACAATTTTTTCATCATTAACTACTCCACTACTTTCTGATTCTTCAAATGGCCAGTTGACACTTTTTAGTAAATCAGATGTATATCCGTGCCACCCTCCATCTATCTTTGCAATAATTTTTTTACCTGTAACTGAACGTGCTAATCTAACTGCATACATTGTGGCTTCAGTACCTGATGTTACATATCTAATTTTTTCTGCAACTGGTACTGCTTTTGAAATTAATTCTGATAATTTTATTGTCTGCTCATTTACTGTACCATACATCCAACTTTTTTCAATTTGTTTTTTAATTGATTCTTTAACATTTTTTTGACCATGTCCTAATATCAATGACCAATGACCCATCCAATAATCTGTATACTTGTTATTGTCAACATCCACCAAATTTTTTCCCGCAGATGATTTCACTACAAATGGATATGGATTGAAATATCGTATGTTATGTGAAACTCCATTGATATGAAGTTTTAATGACTTCGAAAATATTTTTGCAGATGTTGGTGTTTTTTGTCTATATTTTTTTATGTAGTCCAAAACTAAATTACCAAAAATTTACTATCATTTTAATCAACATTTGGACTATTACTGGTGGTATTTTTAGATCGATTTTATTTGAGTCCATTTTTGGTAAAAATTCCTTGTAATTTTTACAATTTTTGAAGCGATCTCTTGTAATTTCACGCATGGTTTATATGGATTCTATCCTCTTTGGCTTCTGCATACGTAAAGCAATAGGCGGCGCTCGTGATGAAGTTATGGCAATATGCCACTTTGTGATTCATGGGCCTCCATTTACGCATACAAAATGAGGATTTGATTGAAAGATCATTTCTGAGATGTGAACATTATGTGCATCCGTCAATTCCAATTTACAAGTACAAATGTACTTCAATAATCAAGACCAAAAAAGAAAAATTCAGAATCCGGTTGATCCTGCCGGACCTGACTGCTATCGGATTGATACTAAGCCATGCGAGTCATTGTAGCAATACAAGGCATACGGCTCAGTAACGCGTAGTCAACCTAACCTATGGACGGGAATAACCTCGGGAAACTGAGAATAATGCCCGATAGAACATTATGCCTGGAATGGTTTATGTTCCAAATGATTTATCGCCATAGGATGGGACTGCGGCCTATCAGTTTGTTGGTGAGGTAATGGCCCACCAAGACTATTACAGGTACGGGCTCTGAGAGGAGTAGCCCGGAGATGGGTACTGAGACACGGACCCAGGCCCTATGGGGCGCAGCAGGCGAGAAAACTTTGCAATGTGCGAAAGCACGACAAGGTTAATCCGAGTGATTTCTGCTAAAGAGATCTTTTGTTAGTCCTAGAAACACTAACGAATAAGGGGTGGGCAAGTTCTGGTGTCAGCCGCCGCGGTAAAACCAGCACCTCAAGTGGTCAGGATGATTATTGGGCCTAAAGCATCCGTAGCCGGCTCTGTAAGTTTTCGGTTAAATCTGTACGCTCAACGTACAGGCTGCCGGGAATACTGCAGAACTAGGGAGTGGGAGAGGTAGACGGTACTCGGTAGGAAGTGGTAAAATGCTTTGATCTATCGATGACCACCTGTGGCGAAGGCGGTCTACCAGAACACGTCCGACGGTGAGGGATGAAAGCTGGGGGAGCAAACCGGATTAGATACCCGGGTAGTCCCAGCTGTAAACTATGCAAACTCAGTGATGCATTGGCTTGTGGCCAATGCAGTGCTGCAGGGAAGCCGTTAAGTTTGCCGCCTGGGAAGTACGTACGCAAGTATGAAACTTAAAGGAATTGGCGGGGGAGCACCACAAGGGGTGAAGCCTGCGGTTCAATTGGAGTCAACGCCAGAAATCTTACCCGGAGAGACAGCAGAATGAAGGTCAAGCTGAAGACTTTACCAGACAAGCTGAGAGGTGGTGCATGGCCGTCGCCAGCTCGTGCCGTGAGATGTCCTGTTAAGTCAGGTAACGAGCGAGATCCCTGCCTCTAGTTGCCACCATTACTCTCAGGAGTAGTGGGGCGAATTAGCGGGACCGCCGCAGTTAATGCGGAGGAAGGAAGGGGCCACGGCAGGTCAGTATGCCCCGAAACTCTGGGGCCACACGCGGGCTGCAATGGTAACGACAATTGGTTTCGAATCCGAAAGGATGAGGTAATCCTCAAACGTTACCACAGTTATGACTGAGGGCTGCAACTCGCCCTCACGAATATGGAATCCCTAGTAACTGCGTGTCATTATCGCGCGGTGAATACGTCCCTGCTCCTTGCACACACCGCCCGTCGTTTCATTGAAGTGAGCTTTTAGCGAGGTGACGTCTAATTGGCGTTATCGAACTTGAGGTTCGTGACAAGGGAAAAGTCGTAACAAGGTGACCGTAGGGGAACCTGCGGTCGGATCACCTCCTTAGACATGGAAAGTGTACGGATGTACATAATGTTCACATTGAATCATCGATGCAATGCATCACGAAAGTGATGTATGAAGGATGTAGCGGGTCGCTTACCGGCGACTTGCAATGATCGTCGTGCATAGTCGTGTAATATGTGGCTGAATACACCGTTATAAAGACGGTAATAGGTGGATTGCTAGGCTTGAGAAGAGATGAAGGACGTGGCAAGCTGCGATAAGCTCGGGGTAGGCGCACGCATCCTATGATCCCGAGATGTCCGAATGAGAATCTTACACATTTGTGTATTCCAGTACATTAGTATTGGAAGTCGAACCGTGGGAATTGAAGCATCTTAGTACCACGAGGAAAAGAAATCAATAGAGATTTCCCAAGTAGAGGCGATCGAAAAGGAAAGAGCCCAAACTGAATCCTTCGGGAGATGTGGTGTTTTGGTATGATAATATGGAATCTTAAAGCACAGCTGAAATGATCTGGAAAGTTCTGGAATAGAGGGTGATACCCCCGTAAGCAAAGTGTGGAGAGTCCTATTCATACCCGAGTAGTTGTCCTTGGTAGTGGGCAATGAATATGGGTGAAAGTAGCATCCGAGGCTAAATATTTCTCAAGACCGATAGTGGACTAGTACCGTGAGGGAAAGCTGAAAAGTACCCCGGAAGGGGGGCGAAAAGTGCATGAAACCTATTACTTACAGACGTGCGTGGCATGAAAGGTGATTTTTTCAGATTAGAGATTCTAGCAATAGAGTTGAAGATTTGATGTTCAAATCATCAGTGTCACGCGTTCCGTCTCGAAACACGGGCCAAGGAGCTAACTGTCATGGCAAGCTTAAACCTGAAAAGGTGCAGGCGAAGGGAAACCGAACTCTCGCAGCTTCGTAAGAAGTCAGGAGAGGCGTGTGAAAGTGCGTAGAGTCATGGCGGCTAGGCTAGAAGCCAGTCGATCTATTCCTGAGCTAGATGAAGGGGGGCGAAAGCCCCCTGGAGGTCTTAAGACGTTCTGACGTGCAAATCGTTGTTGTGACTTGGGAATAGGGGTCAAAAACCAATCTAGACTGGCGCTCGCTAGTTCCAACCGAAGCGTCTCGCAGGGCGTGGTTTGTGGAGATAGCGTTTCCGGTAGAGCACTGATAGAAGGGCGCGGGGGCGAAAGCCCTCACCCTCCATTCAAACTCCGAACGGATACGCATCGTAGAAGCAAGCACACGGGCTCATGTGGCGTAAGGCTCATGGCCGAAAGGGGTTTAACCCAGACTGAAGTTAAGGTCCCCAAATTTTTGCTAAGTGTCAAGCGAAAGAGCGTGTTCTCGCCAAGACAGCAGGGAGGTAAGCTCAGAAGCAGCTATCCTTTAAAAAGTGTGTAACAACTTACCTGCCGAGGGGGGATGCCTCAAAAACGGACGGGGCTAAAGCAAAATACCGATACTTTAGATAATTATCAATGGATAATTCGTGGTAGGTTGGCGTAGTGATTGGGTCGAAGCAGGGCGATGACGTCCTGTGGACCGATTTCTATTGCAGATCTTGGCGGCAGTAACAGCATAGTATTGTGAGAAACAATACCACCGCAAGCGTAAGGGTTTCCAGGCAATGCGTTATCAGCCTGGAGGTAGTCGATCCTAAGATGTGCCTCAACAGAGTACATCGAATGGGAAACTAGTTAATATTCTAGTACCTTGTATCAATCGTTTGAGCTATATGGTTCGCTTCCGGATAAGGAGTGTACAATTATCGTTGTATCTAACTATTCGAGGATAGGGGAGTGTCGTAATGACGAGAACCTTTCCGAGGTAGGAATGGCTTCGCGTTAGCGAAGTTTTCTTGACTCCAGGAGACCATGAAAGATTGTGTAGTTAGAAAGATACAAGTTCGTACCCAGAACCGACACAGGTGCGCTGGCTTAGAAAGCTAAGGTGCTACGGGTATACCGTATGGCGAGGGAATTCGGCAAATTAGTCCTGTAGCTTAGGTATAAGGGATGCCTGCGGTCTTCATGAGGAATGGGGATCGCAGGTTGCAATGACAAGGGGGTTTCGACTGTTTAATAAAAACACAGGCGACTGCTAGTCCGAAAGGATTTGTATAGTCGCTGAATCCTGGCCGGTGCCGGTACCTAAAACTTGGGTTCAACCGAGCTAAGGGCCGGTTAACGCCGGGAGTAACTCTGACTCTCTTAAGGTAGCCAAATGCCTTGTCGGGTAAGTTCCGACGCGCATGAATGGAACAACGAGAGCCCCACTGTCCCCGCCTACAACCCGGTGAAGCCACATAAGGTGGACGAACAGTCCATCAACTTCCATCGGGGAGAGAAGACCCCGTGGAGTTTTACTGCAGCTTGTGCTTGTGGTATAGTAAGAATTGCACAGGGTATCTGGGAGCTATGCTTAACATTCCCCGGGATGTTAATGAAGCAACGATGTAACACCAGACTCTTTTTGCAGTACCACTTATCCAGTGAAGACCGGAGACACGTGCAGGTAGGCAGTTCGGCTGGGGCGGCACCCCTTTGAAAAGATATCAAAGGGGCCCAAAGTTGAGTTCAAACGGGGCAGAAATCCGTTGAAGAGGGCAAAGCCAAAAACTCGACTGAATGGATTTCCAAACGCACGGAATTCATAGACGAAAGTCTGGCTTAGCGATCCTTCGTGTGCCCACTATTGGGGCCCGGAGGTGACAGAAAAATTACCCCAGGGATAACAGGCTCGTCGCGGGCGAGAGCTCCTATCGACCCCGCGGTTTGGTACCTCGATGTCGGCTTTTCCTATCCTGGTCCTGCAGCAGGGGCCAAGGGTGAGGCTGCTCGCCTATTAAAAGGGAACATGAGCTGGGTTTAGACCGTCGTGAGACAGGTCGGTCTCTGCCTGATGGAAGCGCGAATAACTGAGGGGCAGTTGCTCCTAGTACGAGAGGAACAGAGCAGCGTGGCCACTGGTTTACCGGTTGTCTGATAAGGCAGGCCGGGCAGCTAAGCCGTTTAGGCTAAGTGCTGAAAGCATCTAAGCACGAATCCTATCCCGAGACAAGTTATTCTTTCGTAAGATGAAGGTCGGCAGTCCAATACTGCGTTGATAGGAAGGTGGTGTAGATCACAAGCTTCGGCGAGTGATGAGCCAGCCTTTACTAATAGACCAACATAACGGTTCAGCCACTTACATAGAGACTATGCACGATGAATCATTTTCAATTCATCAAGTGGAAAACATATACACGACTTGTACGATGATTTCATTTTAAATCACACATAGCGTAAGCTATGCATTGTTGATTTCATTTTAAATCACACATAGCGTAAGCTATGCATTGTTGATTTCATTTTAAATCACACATAGCGTAAGCTATGCATTGTTGATTTCAAAATCAATCTTTGATATATTTAAAATCTGAATCTGAATCTGATTCTTTAATTTTTATGATTAATGTGTCTCCTAACTTATTGAATATTCTTTGACGTTTTTCATTCGTTATGATCAATCCTAAAATCATGTCTATTGGAAGTATGAATGATTTTCCAAAACTACTGATAATTACTCCTATCAAACTTGGTTTTTCACCTTGACTATTTATGATTTTTAGATTAAACATTTTTTTTCCAATTGTTTGACCTGTTTTATATTCTAAAATTATCCAATATGAAAAAAACATAACACTTGTTGGAATATACATTCCATCATTAGTGATAAAATTTTCAAAATTATAATTTAGGTATAGAAAAGATAGAAAGAATATTGATGATGATATTAGTGAAATAATGACAAAATCCACCAACCATGCAAAAAACCTATCTTTCCATTTGGCAAGTATTATTTTTGATGATTCAGAATTATCTATATTATCCAACAATTGATATTTTTTTTACCTAGTAAAATACCTTAATTATTGAAAATAATTCTAAAAATTAACTTAGGAATTAATAGTGGTAATTTTAATTCAATTTGAATTAATTTTTGATACCCATAAATCCTTTTGATGTGTTTCTTTGGACCTTTCGTAAAAATGAAAAAGATGTAATCAATCTTTACAATACATTATCTCCTGTAATGCAAATTGCTACAGGTGGAACTATGCTTAATTTCGGTTATTGGTCTACAAAACATAAAGATCCAATCTCTGCACAGGAAAACCTGTGTAATGTTTTTGGAGATTTATCCGAATTATCTACTGCAAAAAATGCTATTGATGTTGGAAGTGGATTGTCTGCCCCATCTAAATTATGGCGAGATACTTACCCTGAACTCAAACTTTATGATGTAAATATTAATTTTAAACAATTAAATTTTTCAAAATATCAGGAAAATATACAGTTCATTAATTCATCATCCACCAAATTACCTTTTATCAATAATTCTGTAGACCGTGTATTAGCTTTAGAATCTGCACAACATTTCAAACCTCTAGTTGATTTTATTCTTGAATCTAAGAGAGTTTTAGTGAAATCTGGATTACTTGTAATGGCAGTACCTATCACTGTTGGTGATTCATCTCTTGGGAAATTAGGCTTATTGAAATTTACTTGGTCCTCTGAACATTATAGTTTAAATTATTTGAAAAATCTTCTAATTTCTAATGGATTTAAAATAATTGATGAAACCTTGATTGGTTCTAATGTTTATGATCCTTTGGCAGATTATTATATTGAAAATAGAAAAACACTGAGCAATAATATTCTTGAACAGTATCCTGGTTATATGGAAAAAATTCTTTACAAATCATTATTAAAAATGAAAAAAGCATCTGAAGAAAAAATTATAGATTACGTTCTTTTGAAATGTGTTTTGGAAAATAAATCTTGATGAAATCTGCTTTAGTTCTGAATAGGTTTTTATCTTGATATTGAGTAACTTGATATGATGACTGACTCTAATCCATTCCAATTGTATGATGAAAAGTGTACTCAACTATTGGGTGAATCTGAAATTCGATTTGCTGGAATTGTTGATAAGGCTGGTCAGTTGGTTGCAGGTGGATTCAAGGAAGGTTTAGTTCCACATGAAGGTGATGAGACTAGATTAAAATCTTTTTTGGAATTTGTTTCAAAGGCATCTATCAGAAAAGAATATGATGAAAGTTTAGGTCCTATCAATTATCTTGCAGCACGACGTGATAAGGCAGTTTTAGTTAGTTTTCCTTTTCCTATCACACAAATTCTATTGTTAATTTCTGCTGAACCAAGTGCAAATATTGAAAATTTGGCTAAAAAAGTAGTTGAAATTTTTACTGATGTTAATTGATTTTTAATTTAATCACATCCTTTTAATTTGGTATTGTACAATTTCTATTGAATTGAAAGCAACATTTGGTGCGGGATGTTTTTGGCATGTTGAAGATTTACTTAGTAAAACTAAAGGTGTAACTTCAACTGCTGTTGGATATATTGGTGGACAATTACCAAATCCAACATATGAGGAAGTATGTACTGATCAAACTGGACATGCAGAAGCTGTCGAAGTTGAATTTAATCCTGATGAGATATCTTATGAGAAATTATTAGATGTATTTTGGCATAATCACAATCCTACAACATTAAACAGACAAGGACCTGATGTCGGAAACCAATATCGCTCTGCAATTTTTTATCATGATGAAACACAAAAAGAAATTGCTGAAAAATCTAAACAATCTCTTGATTCATCAGAGTCTTTTGATGCTCCTATTGTCACTCAAATTATACCTGCACCTAAATTTTACAAAGCTGAAGAATATCATCAAAAATATTTTAAAAAACAGGGATTTTAAAATAATTATTTTACAATAACAACTGGAATCTTTGATGTATGTATGACATAGTTTGATACACTACCAAAGAATATTTCTTTTGTATTACTTCTTCCTCTGGAACCCATTACTATCATATCGTATTTTGCTTTTCCATGTGATGCTTTGATGATATTGTACCCTATTTCCCCTCTTGCTATTTTATCTGTAAAAACAATACCGTTTTCTGCTGACATGGTTTTAGCTTCTTTCATGAATTTTTTTATTTCTCTGTTCAATGATTTTTCAACTGAGCCTATGCCATTAAATTCTGAATGTGGTGGTGCGTAAATTGAATAAAAACCTGTAATTGTTGCTCCACAATTTCTTGCTAATGTGATTGCTGTTTCTAAACCCCGTACCGAATTTTCTGATCCATCTAATGGCACAAAAATTTTTGAAATTTTCTTTTTTATCACAAAATTATATTATTTTTGATCTTAAAATACAATACTATTATGCTGTATTCTATTTCTTAAAAAATTAGATATCTTTTTGATCGCTAAATTCATTATACTTATCTAGTAATGAGATTGACGCTAAAACATTGGAAGAAAAATTTATTGAAATTGATGGAAATAAAATTCGTTATTTTGAATCTGGTTCTTCTAAAAAAACACTTGTACTTGTTCACGGTTTAGGTGCTTCATTTGAAAGATGGCAATATGTATTGCCTCTATTTGCAACACATTTTCATGTTGTAGCCCCTGATCTAGTTGGATTTGGTTATAGTGATAAACCGTTAGTTGATTATACTCCTGATTTTTTTTCAAATTTTTTAGAAACATTTTTGACATCGTTAGGAATTAAACATGCTAGTGTTATTGGATCTTCACTTGGCGGTCAAATAGCTGCGGAATACACTTCATCGCATTCTGAATTTGTTGAAAAATTAATTTTAATATCTCCCTCTGGAATAATGAAACAATCTACACCTGCACTTGATGCATACATTATGGCTGCATTATATCCCAATGAAAAAAGTGCAAAAAATGCATTTGAAACAATGGATGGTTCTGGTAAACAAATTCCTATGGATATAATTAATGGGTTTGTGACCAGAATGAAATTACCTAATGCAAAATTTGCTTTCATGTCTACTTTATTGGGATTAAAAAATTCTGATTTAATCACAAAAAAACTGGAAAAAATTTCCTCGCCGACACTAATTATTTGGGGTTCTGATGAT
>CAJQSS010000019.1 GCA_905616385.1 uncultured Candidatus Nitrosopumilus sp.
TACAGAAATTAAAGGACAAAGTGACATTACAAATTATTTTTAAATGAAAAAACTTAATTTTTTAGATTATCAGATTCTGATTTTTTGAGACGTCTAGATTCTATGACTATCACAACCAAAATAAAAGCAAATAGCCATGGCAAAAACATTATTTCACCTGCAATTTTATGATATTCTTCCCATGCAACTGGATCAGTAGTAACCTTGAGAGCGTACCACGATAGTGAAAAAATACGAATTAAATTAACACCTATTGTTCCAACAATACCCAAAATAAAATAAATAATTTTACGATTTCTTGGAATATTCATTTTTAACATGAATGCCCCAATTACTAATGAGAAAATTATAATACTGTGAACTCCAGCAGAAGGCCAAAAAACTTGTAGTGCCATTGAACCGTGATCACCACGTAAGAACATTATATTGTCACGAGCTATGGCAGTTCCTAAATCAAGGAAAGTGATTATCCAAACATTAGCTTGAACAAAATAAGGAACAACATATTGTAATGGACCAAGTGTATCATATGGGAAAAATGCATCTAATGAAAGAATTATTGCAGTTCCACTAAGAAAGATTGGACCGGCAGGTGCAATTCTAATCCAACGTTTTCCAAAGAAAATAGTTAAACCGACAACAATGAAAATTGCCATAACAACAAAATCCCACATCCAAGTCCAAGAATAAATTAATTGCACATCAAAGTATGTGGCAGATTCAATAAGAAATTCTCTTAAACCATATTCTAAAGAAACTAAATATGAAATTGTTAATAATGCAATAGGAATTATAGAAAATAATCGTTTTTTAGAAATAACAATTTTCAAACCAATTAATTCAGCAACAACAAAAACTAATGCAAAAAAGTAGCCACCTCGACCTTCATTCCAACTCCAAGCAATTGAATCAGGAAATGCGATCATTGCAAAAAGAATTGGACTAGAAATTAGGAAAATTCCAAAGAAAAGATTCCAATTTTGCATACAATCTAATTTAAAAATGGTAAATAAATATCTGAACTTTAAAATTTAATATCAGTAATTCAAAGATAAAATATGAATAGAAAATCAGTCTTCAGAATCTTCTATATCTTCAGCATCAGGATCTCTCCTACTGGGTCGTATTGGAATATACATTATTGTCACATTAATCAATGTGATGAACTAGGTCATACATTCCAAGGTTACAAAAATTTGTCTAATAGGTAATTTCTAATCCACTAGAACTAAAAGTGAACTTTACATTCAGTTTTGAGTGATTTAATCGTTGTAAAATAGGTAATTGCAAGTATAGCGATAGCAACCACCCTAATTGGAATTTCATAATTTGTTAGAAAGGCAGTGGCAGTAGCTCCAACAGAACCAAAAGTAGAGATCACAGCAAACCCAATAGGACCGCAACTACATGCACCTGCTGCAGAACCTACAATGGAGCCAAAAATACTCCCACTCATTTTTTGTTTTGAGTTTTTAAGATTAGTTATTCTAAATAGATTCATAGGAATAACTAATGCAGATAATGCAGAAAGTATTATTATTAAAATAAATCCCAATTCACTTCCAGAAGGAATATGAGTTACAAAATAAGGCTCTAAGAAAATGAATTCAGAAACAAGTAACAAAAGTACCATCATAGATGAAAAAATTATTACAGATAATGCAAGAAATTTAAAATTAGAAAAAATAACTTTAAAAATTTCTATCATTTAGATCATAGAATCCAAAATTCTCTGGAATACGGAAAAGGGTTGTGCTCCACCAATTTGTTGTTGGTCATAATCAGAACCAACTATAAAGAATCCAGGGGTCCCTCTAACACCATTATCTCTTGCTTGCTGAGAATTATACTGTACACGTTTAGAATATTTTTCGGAATCAAGACATTCATTAAATAATTCCATATCAAGATTCAAATTAAATGCAAAAGCTTTCAATCGTTCAGAATTTGCCCATCCACTATCTATTTTAGATTCTTGTGAATTATAAAGTGAATTATGATATTCCCAATACATATTTTGATCATCTGCGCAATAAGTTGCCTGAGCTGCTTTTGGTGAATCCTTACCTAAAAATGCAAAATCAACAAAAACTAAATTTGCTTTTCCAGTTTCAATATAGTCACGCATTATCATAGGCTTGGTATTATGAAACCAATTGTAGCATTGGTGACATTGATAATCACCAAATTCAACAATAGTAATTGGAGCTAAAGGATCACCCAAAATTGGAGACCCCAAAGCAGTAGAAATACTTCCATGAGTTCTTGTCATGTCAACATCAAATGTTTCATTATTAGATGAAGACATGGATGCTACAATTACAATAATTATGGAAATTACAAGTATACCAAGGATTCCACCTTTTTTATTCATAGATTAAAGCAATGAAAATGAGTTAAAAAAACCTATTCCAGATTATGAGAAGATTTTCTTCTAAACATATTTACAAATTTACCAATTATCGTATCAATTGGGCATGTATCACACGGAATTGTAGATGAATGAGTATCAAGATGTTGTAAAAAATTTTCACGAGAGTTTAAAATTAAATCACATTTTTCACAATAGATTTTTGTGCTATTGGAATCTGAAAATTTTTTCACAGTTAATTATTAGAATAATTACATATAAAGATCATGTTGAAAATCAATAAAAAAATTAGATATAATGTATTCTCATATGGACATTTAATTCAACTTGATATTTTGTTATGAATCCACAATGAGTACAGGAAAACATATTCACTTCTTGTGGTTTAGATTCGTTTTGGAGAACTTTACCATTTACAGAAGTAATGTTGATAAAATCATTATTGGAAATTACAGCAAAATTTGAACCTTGATTAATAGAATCAAAGTATTCCTTTATTGCAGATATTACTAATTCAACATCTAAAATATCATCATCATCCAAATTAGATAGAGTAAATTGATGATGTTTTAATGTAGGAATGGCTTCAACCTTATCTGCAACATAAACTAATAATTCATTTTGAACAGATGAAACATCCTTACAATCAATTGTGAGCATAAAATTCTAAAAATTGACGAATATTTTAGTCTAACAGTAATTTGAAAATGATTTTATGTATTAAAATCACAAATGAAATGAGATGGGAAATTCAGAAACATTTGGGGTCCAAAAAGGACATGGAAAAGAAATAGTAGGGTGGTTAAATGAACAATCTAAGAAACAAAATAACAAACTAGAAGCAAGATTATATGATTATGTGGTTTCAACAAAAAATTTTGGAGACTTTGAAATGTTTTCATGGATGGGAGATGTACAAATTGCAAGAAAAATGATCATCAAAGCAAGTAAAAAATTCAAAATCAAAGTAATTGAAGGAGGATATAAACCAAAAGACAAAATCTTTAAAATGAAAAAATTGGATTTTGCCAAAATCAAAAAAGGCGATAAGACCATAGGTCAAGTGGAGTTTGCAGTTTCACGATTTGGAAATGGTCAATGGGAAATACAAGATGAAGAACGTCATTGATTTTAATAATAATTTGGAGATGATTTGATGAAAATAGGAATTATAGGAATTGGAATGTTAGGAGAAGCAGTGGCACTAAATTTACTAAATTCTGGATATGATGTTGCAGTTTACAATAGGACAAAAGAAAAAACAATTGAAGTTGAAAAAAAAGGTGCAAAGGTAATGGATTCACCAAAAACAGTAGCAGAAAATGTAGAATTAATAATTATCATAGTGAAAGATTCAATTGCTGTAAAAGAAGTATCATTTGGAAAAAACGGAATTATTGAAAGTAAAAATAGAAAATTAATTGTTGCAGATATGAGTACAATTGATTCAATTGAATCAAAAAATATTGCAAATCAATTTCAACAAAATCACATTCAAAAATTAGAAATTCCAGTCATGGGAGGACCAAATGTTGCAATTACGGGGAAATTAGTAATGATGGTATCAGGACCAAAAGATAGTTTTGATCAATGTAAAACAATATTTAAAAAAATTGCAAATAAAGTATTTTTTCTAGGAGAACAAGGTATAGCAAATTCAATCAAACTAGCAATGAATTTACAAATTACAATGTTGGCCTTATCACTATCAGAAGGCATAACATTACTTAAAAAAGCAAATGTAGATCCAAAAATCTTTTTAGAAGTTCTAAATTCAACATATTTTAAAACAGGAATGAGTGAAAATAAAGCATTTAAAATGATAGAAGGAAATTATGATGCAACATTCACATTAGCAAATTTAAAAAAAGATATTACAACTATGACAAACACTGCTAAAGATTTAGGAATAGAATTACCAATGATAAGTAAAGCTGAAGAAATTTATAAAAATGCAATAAATGAAGGATTAGGGGATTTAGACTATACAGGGATTATAGAATATATTAAAAGAATCAACAAATAATAATAATCATTAAGATTGAGAAACTAAATATTTCTTTTTAGATATCTACGATAAGAAAATCCAACTACAATCATTGCAATTCCAGTAATGGCACCCCACATAGCAAAAGAAGTAAGATCAAATTCTGACATAAATTATAATATATTTTGAAACATCTAAAGTTTAGGATTATAGTAATAAATCCAATAAATTACATACAGAATAATTATGAAACATGTAAATACATTTGAGATAGACAGAATTTATGCCTGAATTTAGATGTGAAGACTGTGGAAAACGTCTATTTCATGAAAATGAAACAACATTAGAAATTGAAAAAACAGTTCATTCAAAATTTTGTAGAAAAACAAAAGGTGAAACACATAGCTATATGCACAGAGATCTAGCACATATGGAAACTTTTGATGTAGAAAGAGAAAACGATACAACAGGCGAACCAATACTAAAAAAATAAAATTTAGATCTATCCTCAAAATTATATTCTAGAGAATTATCATTGAATTGGATTGACTGAAGAGTATGATTATGATTTAGTTGTTGTAGGTGGAGGTCCAGCTGGATCATCAACAGCATTTACTGCTGCAAAAAGTGGAATAAAAGTCGCATTACTTGAAAAAGAAAATTCAATTGCAGAAACAGTAAGAACAAGTGGAGTTACATGGATTGAAAGCATTAAAGAATTTGGAATTCCAGACAATTGTTATAATCCAATTAAGAATTTTTCATTTGTTTCACCAAATAATGAAGTGACCATTAGTGATTCAATTGCAACTGCTGCAGTATTAGATGTAAGAAAAACATATCGATGGTTAGCGCATGAAGCTGAAAAAGCAGGGGCAGATATTTTTGTAAAAATCAATATCAATGAAGTGATTAAAAATGAAAATAATGATATTGTAGGAGTAAGCGGTACAGGACCAAATGGAAAAATAATATTTCATTCCAAAGTAATTATTGATGCTACAGGATTTACTTCGGTAATTTCAAAGGCAATGGGTTTTGTTACACAGTGGAAAAGATTTGGAGCAGGGGCAGAATATGAGGCAAAAGTAGAAAATGTTGATCCAGATACATGGTGGCTAATGGTAGGACAAGAATATACTCCTGCAGGCTATGCATGGATATTTCCATTAGGAAATAACATTGTAAGAATTGGAGTAGGAGTAGGTAAACCAGAATCAGATGTAGACCCAACTCAAAGACTTAAAGAAATATTAGAAAAACAATTAGGACCAATAAAAAAATTAGGAAAAATAACACCAATAGAATTCCACTATGGTTTAATTCCAAACGATGGTTTATCAAGAAAAACAGTTTTTAATAATTTAATTTTAGTAGGGGACTCTGCAGGACAAGCAAATCCATTAGTTTTAGAAGGAATTAGATATGCAATAAAATTCGGCAGAGTTGCAGGTAAAGTTGCATCCGATGCAATAAAAAATAAAAAAACAGATGCAGATGCATTATATCCATATGAGGAAAACTGGAGAAATGCAATCGAGTCAAAAATTAATTCTGCAAGAAAAGTTCAGGATAGATGGATTGGATTATCAGATAAAGAGTGGGATAAAGAACTAGATATAATCAAGGAATTAAAAACCGAAGAATTTTTGGATTTCATAAAGGCAGATTTCGGATTATCAAATATGCTCAAATTAGCAGTCAGTCATCCAAAATTAGCAGTTAGACAACTTTTCAATTTAGTTAAAGGAAAATAATTTACCAGTAAAAATTATCAAGTAATTTAAAAAATCATGCCATAGCAACTGCATGAATGCAGAAGCCAGGCATGATTCTAGGCACAGATATGGTCTGGTTGGTCGATTTGGGCATACATAACGAATGAAATTGCTCACAAGTCAATGTAGAACATGTTTTACAAATCATAGATGTAAATTTGAAGCAATGTAAACAATTTGTTGCTTCAATAAGACATCCACCACAATTTCTACAAGATTCGTCAGGCAATTTCTTTTCAAAATAATTTATTTAAAATTAGTTATAAGGAGCACGTAGAATTTATTCGAATCAATGATTAGTATTAAGAAGATTATAATTGAATAAAAAAATTAAGTTAATCATGGATGATGTAAGTAAAAAATTTGATGATTGGGCAATAAATGGAAAAGCAGAATCAATGGAAAAAGGACACGGAGTAACTGTTTCAAAATTTTTGAGAAAAATTTCATTTAACAAACCTTTTTCATTTTTAGATGTAGGGTGTGGAAATGGATGGGTCATAAGATATGTATCAGATATACCAACATGTAAAAAAGCAACAGGGATTGATAAAAGCAAAAAAATGATCATGCTAGCAAATAAGAAAATAAAAAATAATAAAGAGAGTTTTGTGTGTACAGATATAGAATCATGGAAATATACAGGAAAATTTGATTTTATTTTTGCTATGGAGTCAATATATTATGCAGATTCAATGGAAAAAGCAATTAAGAAAATTTACAAATTACTAAAACCAGGAGGACACTTCTTCTGCGGTACAGATTTTTACACAGATAATAAAGCTACAACAAAATGGGCAAGTATAATGAAAATTCAAATGCATTTGCATTCAAAAAAAGAATGGAAAGAATTTTTTAAAAATGCAGGTTTCATAACAAAAACAAAACAAATCAAAGATTTGAATGGTAATGAAAAATGGAAGAAAAAATTTGGAACATTATTCATCATAGGCACAAAACCTACAACGTAATATTCAAATCATATTAGAAAGTACCAAATAACATGTGAGCTGGAGCACGACACGCTGCTACGGCAGAGGAAACTCCTCCCTCCATACAGGAAATGTGATCTGGAGATAGATAATCAGAGATGATTGGCAACGGAGCAGAAAAGAATCCAATATGGCGCACGGTGATGGTGAAAACCTGAGGTTTCCATAAAAGGAATGAAACAGACGACCCACATGGAGCAAAGCCAAACAGAACCCTAGGATCCTGTACCAGGTTCAGGTAGGCTGCAAAGCGAAATATCGTGAAAACAGAAGGAGGGTTACTCCCAGCACACATATTTTTTATATTATTTTAAAATTAAATTTGTAATAGTGTACTTTATTGGTAAAATCTAATAAATTTCTAAAAAACTAAGAAAATGTTAGAAACCTTTTGGTAATGTTCCTCTAGAAGATTTAGTTGGTTTTGGTTTAGTTTTTGTTTCTTCTTTAGGTTCATCTGGTTTTGCTTCAAATCCTTTTGGAAGTGTAGGTTTTGGTTTAGCAGAATCATCCAATGTTGGTTCAAGTTCTGGTGTCGATGTTGGTTCAGGGGACGCATCATAAACATTTCGTGATTGCGTATAATCAGTATCAGTTTTCAATTGAGCTTCACCTCTATTGGTTTGATATCCGCCAGAAGATGCACTTGTTTGATATCCAACAAGCCTGCTAGGATCAATTCCTTGTTGCCCTACTGCTGCCTTTTTCATTGATCTGCTACTCATAATGAAAAATCCAATACCCCCAATAGCTGCCATTCCAGCCATTCCATAAATAATCATAATTGGGAAACCACCAGTTGATGTAGTCATGTAATCATCAGGAGGAGTTGGAGTAACGCCAATAATTTCAACACCATCTAAAACATCTAAAGCACCAAATCCAATTGAAGACAAGTTTGCTGTATCAGCAGATTGAACACTTCTTATAATGTAAATTTCATCTGCCATTACTTCAGCTTCATACACACGTTCAACTTGTCTACCTTCTCTAATACTACTTTCACCCATAGTCCAACTTGAAACAACAAAGCCTTGAATTGACTCATCTAATCCAAATGTATTTGCATCAGCATTGATTCCAGTTGGGTCAAACAAGAAATGCCAGTTAGTTAATGGTTGTTCTACAATATAATGAGCGTTCATTAATTCTCTGTTAAGAACACTTTCAGCTTCAGTGCCTAAAAATGTTCGATAAAGTATAGGTTCCTCAGTTGCGAGAACTCCAAGAGGGATATTGATTTCAATACCATCAATAACAATAGAAGATGTAGTGCTTAATCCCCTCCATCCCAAATCAACTAATTTTTTTTGTGAATCTTCTGTAATAATATAATTAGTAATAGTTCCCTCTAAAACTACACGATAATCAACAGATGTTTGAATATTTCTACCAGTTAATTGAAATTCATATATCACATTCAAGTCAGAAATTCTTGCTTGACTTCCATCTTGTTGAATTCCTTCGTTAAGTTTCATCATTAATTTTTGAACTCCAGGATTTGTTGCATCAGCAGTTCCAGATGTATTCCATGCAGTTCCACCTAGTGCATCAAACAAATCACCACCATTTGGGTATTCAATAAAGACAGTTTTGAGATAACTCATCTTAAATGGAGATTCAGCATTATTTGGATTTAATGTAGTATCTAATTGTGCACCAAATACAGGAGCACTTGAACCAATAACAATAAGACCAGCAAGTAAAATGGTTAGAAATATAGCCTTAGTCACGACTAAAATCCACTAAATTACTGTAATAAACTTATCCTAATTTCTAAGACTAAATGATAATTTAAGGAAACCTGGATCTTCTAAAAAGTAATATGGAGTAACGCATATACAAAATACGTTCTAGAGGATATGATATGATTACAGTATTAGCAGGAGGTACAGGTTCCGTCAAATTAGTACGAGGTTTAGTTGCCCAACACGATAAAGTCAACGTAATTACCAATGTTGGGGATAATTATTGGTTATACGGACTCTACGTATGTCCAGATATTGATACAATAATTTATGGTTTAGCAGATCTACTTGATCAAGACAAAGGTTGGGGAATTAAAAAAGACACGTTCAACTTTCTACGTCAAATGGAAGTATTTGGCGAAGAGACATGGTTTGGGGTTGGAGATAGAGATGCAGCTACACATTTGATTAGAACTAATATGTTAAAAAATGGAAAAAATCTTAGTGACATTACAAAATGGATGTGTAAAAAATTTGCAGTAACTGCAAATATTATTCCAGTGACAGATAATACTATTGAAACAAGAATTACCACAAACAAAGGAGAATTACATTTACAAGAATATTGGGTAAAATATAGAGGAATGGATCCAGTAGAAGGAATTCAATATATTGGAGCAGACAAAGCAAGACCAAATCCAGAGGCAATAAATGCAATACATGATGCAGATATTGTCATACTAGCACCAGGAAACCCACTAACGTCAATTGGTCCAATGTTACAAATTAAAGGAATTAGAAAAGAATTATCAAAAATTAAGAGAAAAGTTATTGCAGTAAGTCCATTAATTGGAGATAAATCAATTAGTGGTCCTGCAGCAAAATATATGCAAGCAGCAGGAATAGAATCAAATGCATATGGATTAGCAAAAATGTATTCAGATGTATGTTCAAATGTTATTGTAGATACAAAAGATAAAGCACTAGTAAAGAAAATTCAAGAATTAGATATGAAAGCATATGAAACTAAGATTACTATGAAAAATAAATTAGCAGAAGATGCATTAGCAAATTTCATTCTAAAACAAGTACACGTTTAATTTGAAAATAGCAGCAATTATTCCAGTTAAGACTTTCTTAAATGCAAAAACACGTTTAGAGTTACCCTCAGAAAAAGTAGAAGCGTTATGTAAAATAATGCTAGAAGAAATATTACAAGTATTATCTATATCACCTAAAATTGAAAAAATAATTTTGATTACAAAAGAGAAAAAAGCTATAGAAATTGGGAAAAAATTCAATACAATTACAATAATTGATGAAAAAGAAGAAAGTGTTAATCAAGCAGTTTCTCTTGCAGATGAATATTTACTAAAAAATAATTTTAATGCATCAATTGTATTTCCTCAAGACATACCATGTGTCAAAACACAGGATATTGATTTTATGTTAAAGTATCAAATGCATCCAAATTTTGCAATCATAATACCATCACGAAAATTTGATGGAACAAATGCTCTTGCAAGAATGCCAATTGATCTAATGAAAACACATTATGATGATGATAGTTATAGGAAACACATGACCACTGCAAAAGAACACACACGCAATGTTGCAATGGTGTTTGTTAAGCGAATAATGCTGGATATCGATGATAAGGAAGATTTAAAAATTTTATTAGAGCAAAATGAAAAACCAGAACTTGTAGAAAAAATTAAAAAAATTTTAAATTAAAGATTTTTTAAATAAAATTTATTTAAAAATAAAATAATAATTGCCAAAATTCCTGAAGCTAAAAACAAAAATTCTAATGATGACATCAAAGAATTAGAAAAAGCGACATCTAAAGAGACATAGTTTATTTGAGAAATAAAATGGGCATATGCAAAAATAAAATAATTAGTTGCCCAATGAATTAAAAGAGAAGCAACAATTCCATATCTAAGATACACCCAACCTAAAATTATACCACCAGCTGTTGCCTGAGCAAATTTACCTTCACTCCATGAATCACTAAACGCAATATGAGCAAATCCAAATGAAATACCTACAAAAATAATTAAGAAAATTGCTTTTTTAGAATCAAGTATATTTAATGAAGAAGGAGTCCACAAACATTTTAGAAAATAACGTACTGAGGCGCGACCAGAATACAATGCAAACAAGGGAATTCCAACTAAGAGTATACGAAAAACAAATTCTTCTAGTAAAGGGGCAAGAGAAACATAAAAAAATTGAATTAAATTATTATCACCAAGAGGAGGGACAGTTATTATTCCAAAGGACTCTTGAATTAAGTTAATTAATCCAGAAATTAAAACGAGTATAGATAACCATTTTGTTATGGCAAACATATAATTTAATTGGACATCATATTTTCCAACAGAGATCATGGATGAAATAGATTTTAGAAAATGTTGTTTAGGTCCAAGAATTGAAATTACAAAAATGCCAAGATAAAACACCCATAAAATAACAAAGACATCCCCAATACTTACATCAAAAGAGGATTGGTAGAAATCAGTGTTATGAAAAATATCTAAATGTGTAATTGGATAATCATAATTGATGTCATCACCAATATCAGTTTCAAATACAATATAGATTCCAATAGGAAAAGAAATTAGAAGTAAACCAAAAATTATAGATAATAAAGCAGTGAAAGGAATTCCAAGTAATTGAATTATTTTATTTTTATTTTGCAATTTTGTTCTAGTGAAGTTCTATAGTATCTTCTGCAAAACCTAAATGAACTAGAGTTTCCTTAATTGTATCTCTATGATCACCTTGTAAGAAGATATATCCTTCTTTTGCAGTTCCACCACAAGCATATTTATTTTTAAGATCCTTGGCAACATGTTCTAAATTATTCAATTTTGGATCTAATCCTTCAATCATAGTACCTTTTTTCTTAAATCGTCTAGTTTCTAATCGAATTATAATCTTAGTACTGTCTTTAGCAAGTTCACCACATGCACACAAATCTTCAGGAAGACCACAAGTATTACAAATTACTGCCATACGTTCGAATGATTTCGATAAAACACACTATTAAGCCTTGTTTGGATATGAGAAACTAAAAACAATCAGATTTTTTAAATACCAAAATAAGAAAAAACCATGACAGAAGAACTTAGAAAAAAAGCTGCTGAAATGCTATTAAATGGTGCAACTTTACTCAGTGAACCATGTCCATATTGTAAAGGAGTAAGAGTCATGAAAGAAGGGCATGCATTATGTACAAATTGTGGACGTGTACCAGAAGAAAGAAAAATATCAACAGATGTAATTCAAGAAAAAACAGAAACCCCCCTAAAAAAGACATTACAAAAAAAATTAGACGTATTATCAAAAGAATTAGAACAAGAAATCGATCATGAAAAGCAGCAATCCATACTCAAATCTATCAATATGGTATTAGAAATGATAGAAAAAATCAAGTAGAAATAATAAAGTTTTTATGTTAAAATTCATTTTCCTGAATCATAATGGCAGATAAAAAAGCAGCCCCACTTCCAGCATCAAGTGGAGGACTCATGAGATTCTTTGAGGATGAAACAAAAGGTTTCAAAATGGATCCAAGAATAGTAGTTTCAATTCCCATCAGTTTAATTGCAATTTCATGGATAGCAGACCTATTTTTCGCTCCGTGAAAAAACAATGGAACAAGAATCAGATGATGTTTCAAATATTCACAATAGATTTTCACTTACTTTAGTAAATCCAGGATCTCATTATTTTTCATTAGCAGCTTCTTTAGGAATAGGATTAGTAATTGTACTAGCAACATATTTGGGAAATCTCAATAATCTTAACTTAGAAGAATTTTGGTATAGGATACCAATGGTATTAGGAATAATGGCCATAATGCAATTACTAGATATTAAATTTGCAAAGAAAAAAGAATATTCAAAATCATTACATTCATCACTTTTTGGAAATATGCTTTGGGTAGTTACAATTCTAATGGGATTACTATCAAGTCTAGTGTTATCAAAAGAAACATCATTGTTTTTTATTACATTTGGAATGATACTGTTTGCAAGTTTTAGAATTGGTTTATACACAACAACATTAGGAGCAAGTCTGAAAAAAGCATGGGCAATTGCTTTCATTCAACCACTAGCAATATTTTTTGTGTTAATTCCACAAGAATTATGGATTTCAATGCTTAGTAATCCAATTGCAATAGGATATGGATTTTCATTTTTAATTATTGCAACTGCATGGTCAATAGTGACAGATAGAGCAGGAAGACCAGGAATGAAAAGTACACATAAAACTATTCAAGCATATCTTGCATCGCAAGGTAATGATGTAAAAGATGCTGAAGAATTAATGGAAGAACATTCAACTGAAACTAAAGTTGGGACATCTCAAATAAAATTCTCATCACAAGATGGAACTAAAGAATTTAGAATGGTATTACCAGAAATACACCCAGGACCTTACCATCCAGTGGGAGGCAGTAACATACCATATCTAATCTACAAAAATTTATCATCATCAGCAATGGTAATGCATAGTATTTCAGATCATGCATTAAATTTACCGTCACGAAACGAAGTAAGCAATTATTTAAAAAACTTAGAAAAAAGCGAAGTGAAAGAAGAAGGTATGAAATGTACAGAACCAGTAGTGGTGCAAATCAACAAGGCAAGAGTTACAGGAATGCTTCTTGGAAATAATCCATTACTATTTTTATCATTATCACCACATGGTATGGAAGATATTCCCAGTTACATGAAAAAAGAAATTGAGCAGTATGGTAAGAATAGAAATTTTACAAAAATAATGAGCGTAGATTGTCATAATGCAATGGGTGAAGAAATATCAAAAGAAGATGGAGAAGACATGTTAAAGGCTGCAAAATCATGTTTAGATTCATTAATTGTAAAAAATAGTTTTCCAATAGAGTTTGGATATGCAAATACAAATGACATGGATGTATGGACAGAAGATCTTGCAATGGGAGGGTTAGGAATTACATGTCTAAAAATTAATAATAAAAAATATTTTCTAGGATGGGCAGATGCCAATAACATGGAAAATGGAATTAGAGAAAAAATCATAGAAAATTTCTCAAATAAAGGATATAATTTATTAGAAATTTGTACATCAGATACACATTATGCAGCAGTTAAAGCCAGAAATAGAAATGGATATTATCAATTAGGACTAATTACAAGTGCAGATAAACTTTCAAAATGGTTTATGGAAATTGCAGAAAATGCACAATCAAACATCACATCAGCAAAGTATGAAATTTTAGAAAATGAAGTAGAAGTAAAAGTAATGGGTCAAAGCATCTATGAAGATTATTCAAAAGCTTTAGAAAATTCATTAAAAATTACGAAAATATTTGTAATTGGTTGTATAGGATTATTCATCACTAGTCTGTTTCTATAGTTTTCATCTGATCAATATTTCCATAAAACTCGTCAATGAATGAAGAAAATTGAAAAATAGGCACGATTGGAACCTTATCAATAAAATCAATTTTGTCTTGATAAAGAGTCACAATCACAGGTATAGCCATAGAACCAGAAGTTTTAGTAACATATTGTTTGGTGCGTTCAATCTGTTTTTGAACAGCTGATGTCAATGATGAGGAATTATATCGCTTCCAGTGTTTGCAATCAATCAGTATTGCAATACCCAAACGAATTCCTACAACATCAATTTCCACCCTAGGTTTTGTTAACATTAAATTTTTAATTACTGCAAAATTTTTTGAAGATAAAATTTCAGCAGTTAATCCCTCAAAATCTCTCCAATCCAATGCAATCGAAATTTCATCTAGAGGAAATCCATTTTGCAGTAAAATAATTGCAATTTTTAATTTATCACCATCTTCAAAATAATAGAAATTATCTTTTAGAGTTCCAATATCATTATTGATAAAATTATTTAAAATATCCTCAGAATCATCCTCATTAATTTGAGTTACCTTAGAAAAATCCTTAACAGATACACCACCTTGAATAATTCCATTTAAACCAATAATCATTTTTGGATGAGTTTTCAATTATAATTTTTGAATAATAGGATGGATATAGGTTTTAGGTGATGAGTCTGCTTGTTACACGAAAGACTATCGTGTAAGTTCATTCACTTTCGTTACGGATATCTTGTATTTAGCATTGTTCTAAATCAAAGTAGTCTTTACCACTTGCAGATTTTTTCATAAAGATTTTCACCTTAAGACTTGCATCTGCTTGATTGATTGCATTGTATAATGCGGTGGGCGCTCCAGCATCATTCAAGAATTTACCAACTATGGCTTGTCTTGTTGTGTGGAATTTGTTAACCTTCTCGCCTTCTATATCGAAGTCTTCGCTTGTTGCGATTTTGATGCCCTTATTTTCATCGAAATCCTTTCGCTCTACACCGATGATGGTAAATTTTCTATCGTCAATACATGATAATGATCTGGAATCTCCAGAGCTAACAAATTCGCTTAGTTTCAATTCATCTGTCTCGTCCAGAAAAAATCCCCATTACACAACATTGTAGAATTGGTATTTAAGATTCCTCTAATCAGATATACAATTTTTTAAAAAATTCATCTATATTCAGTTTCATCATGCTCCCAATACCCGTCTTTGTCATATCCATCTTCGTCAAATTTTGTTTTAGTTACTTTGTGAATGCCATCGCTATCAAATCCCTCCCCGTCAAATTTTGTGCCAGTTACTTTGTGCATCCCTTTTTTATCAAACCCATGCTGATCATTCCCGTCTAAATCATATTTTGTTCCAGTAGTTTGGTGTATCCCAGATGTATTGAATCCATTCTGGTCTATTCCATCTTTGTTATACCCTATTTCCCGATATGCTTTTTTGTATTCTGCAGGAGATGGTGGAGGACAGGAGTCAAGGTCATACCCAACTTTTGTTTCACGATGTATTCCATCTTTATCAAATCCATTTTCATTATACCCGTCTATATCATATCCATCTTTGTCGTAACCATTTTTGTTGAATCCACTTTCATCATACCCGTCTTTGTCATACCCATCTTTATCTCGTCTAGAAAAAATCCCCATTACACAACATTGTAGAATTTCTATTTAAGATTCATCTAGTTTTTTGGCTTTTGCAAAACATTCTTCTGCTTCTTTCTCTCTACCTAATTTTTTTAATGCGTGACCTTTTAGATTCCATCCTTCTAAATATTCAGGAACACCCTTGTTTACCTCATCATAGCACGCAATAGCTTCTTCATACTTTCCCATGGCATCAAATACAATGCCTTTTGAGTTCAACACAGAGTAAAGGTCTATTGAAGTAATGGTTCCAGGATTATGCAATCTAATTGCCTCATCATAGCACGCAATAGCTTCTTCATATCTTTCTAGTCGAAATAATGTTGTGCCTTTGCCAAACAATGCAGATTCAGAATGGTAAGGATCTTCAAACTGGATTACCTTGTCATAGCACGCAATAGCTTCTTCATACTTTCCTAAGGCTTGTAATATTTTGCCTTTGCTAGTCCATGCAATGTAAAACTCAGGCCAGAACCGGATAATCTCGTCATAGCACGCAATAGCTTCTTCATATTTTCCGAGGGCATCTAATATTTTGCCTTTGTTATGCCATGCATTATGAGATTCAGGATCTAACCTGATTACCTCATTGTAGCACGTAATAGATTCTTCATACTTTCCTAGTTTGATTAATGAATTACCTTTGTTTAGCCATGCCATACTGTGTTCAGGATCTAATGCAATTGCCTCATCACAGCACGCAATAGCTTCTTCATACTGTTCCAGGGAATGCAATGATTCGTATTTATCATCCAAATCAGACGTTCTTTGTTTATTCTTTTTTTTCCTTCCAAACAAACCCATAACAGAATATTACAAAAATTCTATTTAAGATTCAACATCATCAATACATTTCACTCATTCAATTTTTTGAAAAGTTCATGTTTA
>CAJQSS010000020.1 GCA_905616385.1 uncultured Candidatus Nitrosopumilus sp.
TTCTTTTAGCTGCAGTTTTCTTTTCTAGTTTTCTTTTAGCTGCAATTTCCTTTACTAGTTTTCTTTTAGCTGCAATTTCCTTTACTAGTTTTCTTTTAGCTGCAGCATGTTTTTTTGCAAGATATTCTTTTAATTTTAAGGATGCATTATTCAAAGTTTTAGTAATTCTTTCTTCAGCTTTAGTTCGTTTTTCAATTTCTTTTACAACTTTTGCTGCAGTCTGATGACTTGAACTAATGGTATTACGAAATGAAGGCTTGGATTTAGTTTGTTTTTGAATTTGTGTTGCAATTTTTGATTTAATATCATCAAATGTAGAAACTTGTTCAGTTATTTTTTTCAGTGTTTTTTGTCTGCTTTTTATTTCAGAAATTAATTCCTGAATATGATCATTTAATGAGCGTAATCTAGCCTCTGCATTTTGTTTTTCTTCAGGAGTTTCAGCAAATTCAATTTCTTGCTCAGTTTGATCAATAATTTCCTTTTCACTATTAACACGATCTTCAGCAACAGATACTAATCTTTGAATACTCTCCACCTGAGCATTTTTTCTTGTAAGATTTTCTGAAACATCTGAAACATCCTCTTTTTCAGATTCAATTTGTTTAATCATTTTTTGTAAACCAGTTGCAGAACGTTTTTCTGCAGATTGAAGTTGCTTAAGTTGAGTTTCAGCATTTTGTTTTAGTTTTGTTGCTTCTCTCTTCTTTCGACGTAATTCAATTACTATTTTTTCTAAGGATGTCAATAGTGTTCTAAAATAAAAGAGTCGATTAAGTTGTTAATATGATTAGGACTTGACTCTTCGGGTTAAGAAAATTAACCAATATTGATCGTGGGATCTCTTATTTTAAAAAATATTAGTGATAAGATTTTACTAAGACCATGGAGTTTCATCCAAAAGATTTACCAATATCAAAAGTTTATGATCTAAAAAATGAAAATGATGCAGTGGAAGCAGTGGAAGACATGGTAAATTTAGGATTTAGAGATAAAAAAGAGGGTTTCAAAGTTCTAATGCCAAAAGAAACTAAACTTGCAAAAAGAATGGGGTATACAATTACAACAGGGGTAACAAAAGGGCTTCGGCAAAAAAATGAAACAAGAGATGTCAAGTATTGGACATATCATCATGATGACGAGCATTTTGCAATAGTATTGATAGATAATTCAGTTTTAACAGAATTAGGATTTTGATTTATCAAAAATCTGATACAATTTTGTTCTATTTGCCATGACACCAGCAAGCATTATTCCAATTACAGTTCCACCAATAACATCCATTGGAAAATGCTGTAAAACATACAATCTACTAAGAGAAATCATTACAGGGTAAATGAATATCAAATACGCACCGCGAGGAAATCTCTCAGATAATGCATAGCCCAAAATAATTGCAAATATCATTGATCTAGCTGCATGACCAGAAGGGAATGAAGCATCAAACCCACCTTCACAGAATAATGCAAACGTATCACGGCTAATTTCGACAGGGAATTCAACTCCAAGATATTCAAAATCAGGCCTATCTCTATCAACACCACATTTGATGTATCCTGTAAGAAGGGTAGAGATTACAATTAAGATTAAAAGAGTTATTCCAATTCTGCGAGTTTTTGGAATTAATAATACAATAATTGCAAATATCATCATATTGAAAACATCTCCACTCTCAGTAACATATTGCATAAAAATGTCAAGTGTAGGATTTCCAACATTTTCTGCAAAGAACAAAATAATATTTTGATCAAAATCATCAGTTAGTTCAGAAAGTACAAAGGCAGTTAAAATGAGAAAAAGGGCAGTAAGCAGGACAAAAGAACGGGAGCGGATATCAAAAAGCCAGTTTTGCAATTAATTAAACCTCAAGTATACATCTTTTAATTTTTATTAATACATAGCCTTCAAAAATATAACTCACACAATACAAACAAATTTCAATAAATAATTATGATCGGCTCAAAGATTTTAACCAAGTGCATAATAGAAAAGTTGTGAAGGTACTCACATTAGATGACTTTGATCTAAATGGTAAGACAGTTTTTGTAAGAATGGATATGAATTGTCCAATCGATCCAGAAACCAATGAGATTTTAGGTACTAAAAGAATTGAGGAAGCCATTGAAACACTGAAATCATTAAAAGATTCCAAAGTGGTAATAGCATCTCATCAGGGAAGAGTTGGAAATAATGAATATACAGGGATGGATAAGCATGCAGAGGTTCTTGAGAAATTAATGGGTAGAAAAATAAAATATGTTGAAGATACTATTGGAGAGGCAGCACAAAATGCAATTAAAAATTTGGAAGATGGCGAAATACTACTTTTAGATAATCTGAGATTATGTGCTGAAGAAAATTATGAGTTCACTCCAGAAAATGCTGGAAAGACAATAATGGTTTCAAGATTATCAAAATTGTTTGATCTTTGTGTCTTAGATTCATTTCCTAGCGCACATAGATCACATCCATCCATCGTAGGATTTGCACAAGTATTACCAGCATGTGCAGGAAGAATTGTAGAAAGAGAAGTAAGAAATTTGGACGAGATAATGACAGTTGCAAAAGCACCACATGTGATCATTCTAGGAGGTTCCAAAGTACCAGATAGATTAGAGGCAATCAAACTACTAATTCAAAATAGGCGAGCAGATCATGTTTTGCTTACAGGGCTAATTGGAAATGTGTTTATGCGTGCTCAAGCCAGAATTAAATCACCTTTAGGAATCAAACGAGAAGATGAGGTGGTTGCAAAAGCACATTCATTGATAGGAGATCATCCAGATGTTTTTGCAACTCCAGTAGACATTGCAATTGATAAAGATGGGGAAAGAGTAGAGATGGATGTAAGAGAGATTGGAAAAGGAGATAAAATTTTTGATTTAGGGCCCAAAACAATAGAATATTATTCAAAATTAATTTCAGGTGCTGGAACTGTATTCATTAGTGGTCCTGCAGGATTTTTTGAAAAAGAGAATTTCAAATATGGAACAACACAAATGCTGGAAGCAGTTGCAAATTCAATGGCAACAACAATTGTTAGTGGAGGACATTTAACAACAGCATTAAAACAACAAGGATTAGCAGATAAAATTGATCATATCAGTACAGCAGGTGGTGCATTAGTACTATATCTAACAGGAAAAAAACTTCCAATGATGAAAGCATTAGAAGATGCTGCAATAAAATACCGAACTAAATAGAAGATTTACAAGAAGTGTTAGGACAAACTCGTTCCTCAGAGGTTCCCAGATAGACATCATGATTACAAGAATTACAATGAAATTTTTCAACTGGATCAAATAATTTTAGAAAAATAGTAGTAAAATTTTGTGCAATATTTCTTACAAGACCAGAATCACAAAGATCATTGAATAATGATTCAGTGTCATCAATTATCCAAGATGGATTTACATCCCCTTGAGATTTGAGAATTTCAAAAATATCATCATTTGTGAATTTTGTATCAACATCATTAAATTTTTCAAAAATTATTTTTCGTATTTGTAATTCAATAGGAGTTGAAGGAATAAAATCACTCATACTAATACAGATTCTCAGCCTCTACTTTTAGCGTATCTACACCAGTTTTATCATCTAGATGAGAACCAAGGTAGGTATACAATGCAGATTTGAGCACCTTTAGAGATAGTAACGCACATTTTATTCTAACAGCTTGTAGATGCTCAAGACCCAATTCACCTAAAATATCATTTTTTTCAATTTTTCTTACATCATCAAGAGATTTTCCCTTAGTTATTTCAGTTAAAACTGAAGTGCAAGCCATACAGATTGCACATCCTTTTCCATGAAATTTAATATCAGTGACTTTGTTATCATCAATTTTCATATCAATATCAATACTATCACCACATAAGGGATTAGAATCATGAAATGTAACATCATGATTTTCAATTTCCCCATAGTTGATAGGATTTCTTGAATAATCAACTATCATTTCATGATAAATATCAGTACCACCACTCATAATTTAAACACCTTTGCCACTATATTTAATGAATCGATTAAAGCATCAACATCTTTCTTTGTATTATAAATATAGAAACTAGCTCTAGAAGTTGCAGCTACATCAAGACGTTCCATTAATACTTGTGCACAATGATGACCTGAACGAAGTGCAATACCTTCCCCATCAATTATTTGAGCAACATCATGTGGATGTACATCTGCAAAATTAAAGGAGATCACACCACCACGTTTTGTAATATCTTTAGTACCATAGATTTTAAGTCCTGGAACTTTTGAAAATTCTTCCAAAGCATATTTAGTTAATTCAATTTCATGTTGTCGCACATTATCCATTCCAATTTTTGTCAGATAATCAATTGCAGCTCCAAATCCTATAACATCTGCAATATTTGGAGTTCCTGCTTCAAATTTGTAAGGTAAATCATTCCAAGTTGTTTCATACTTGTGAACTTCTCGAATCATATCGCCACCACCATGAAACGGATTCATTGTTTGTAATACAGATTTTCTAACCCATAAAACACCAATTCCAGTTGGAGCCAACATTTTGTGCCCAGAAAAGGCAAAGAAATCACAGCCTAAAGTATCAAGATCAACTTTCATGTGAGGTACTGCTTGTGCACCATCAATCAAAGTAGGAACACCTGCGGCCTTACATTTTGCAATAATTTTTTCAGCATCAGTAATGGTTCCAAGAACATTAGACATCAAACTAAAAGCTACAAGTTTCACTTTACCAGTTGCAAGATATTTATCAAGATCATCTAAAATTAATTGTCCATCATCATCCATCCCAATATATTCTAATTTTGCATGTTTTTCCTGAGTAAGTAATTGCCATGGAACAATATTACTATGATGTTCATATTCTGTAGTGACAATAATATCACCTTCATTGATATGAGGCCTTCCCCAGGCATATGCAACTAAATTAATTGCTTCAGTTGTACCTCTAACAAAAATAAGTTCTTGCCTATTTTTAATATTTACAAATTTTGCAATTTTATCTCTAGCATCCTCATATGCTTTAGTGGATTCTTCAGCAAGGGCATAAACTGCACGATGAATATTTGCATTATGATTTCTATAATAATCAGTAATAGCATCAATTACTTGATTGGGTTTTTGAGTTGTTGATGCATTATCCAAGTAAACAAGAGATTTGTTATCTCTAACTTTTCTTTTCAATATAGGAAAATCTTTTCTAATGTTTTCAAAAATAGATTCTGTACTTTGCAATTTTTAAACCTCCACAAAAATTTCGTTGTTATCAATTTTAACTGGGTATACTTTAAGAGCAGTTTCAGCTGGCAGGTTATTGGGTTTACCATTAACTAAATTAAAAACAGAAAGATGTAGAGGGCATCTAACACCTTCTTTACTAAGAAATCCAGTTGAAAGATCAGCCTCAGCATGAGTACAAATTAAATCAGTAGCATGAATTGTACCATCAAGATTTGCTATCAGTAATTTTTTACCATCTTGAATAAATCCAAAAAGTTCACCTTTTTTCACTTGATCTAAACTACAGGCTTTAATCCACTCAGACAAAAAAATCACCGATACTTGTAGTGTTGTTCAACTTCAGAATTTTCATCATAACGAGTTTCTTCAATTTCAACAAACTTTGCTAATTCTTCATCGGTGTTAATAGTAAGATCACGATTATCCCATTTTGATTCAATAAGGTATGCAATCCATGCTCTAACTTGAAAAGACATTTTTCTTGAAAGTGGTTCTAAGAAACCCTCAACAATTGTTCTTTCAGCTTCCTCATGACTTAAACATCTAGTTTTAAGATAGAAAATTTGTTCTTCATCAAGTTGTGCAACAGATGCGGAATGAGTTGCCTTTACATCATTGGTAAATATCTCCAATCCAGGAATTGCATCAGATTTTGCATCTTTATCTAATAGAATTGAACGACCAGATAAGAAAGAATTTGATTTAGTTGCATTTTCGTTAATTCTAATCATTCCTTTGAAAAGAGATTTTGATTTATTTCTAAGAATAGATTTTTCAACTACTCGACCTTCTGTAGATGGACTGTCATGAGTTACATTAGTCTGAATATCAAAGGATTGTTCATTATTTCCAAAAATAACTTCAGAATCATTAGAAGATGCACCAGTACCATTAAGAAAATATTCAATTTTATATCTAGATAACATTGAACCAAATAATCCTGAATACCAATTTACTTTAGCGTCTTGGCCTAAATCAGTACGCCTTGTTGAAAAAGTTACTGCATGCTGATCCATCATTTGTAAAGTAGTAACATCTAATTGGGCATTTGCAGCGACATTAGTGTTCATTAATTCCAAATATGCTTGTTGGGTTTGAATGTTTGGAGAATATAATTCCTGAATAAGTGTAGATTTACTACTCTCATCTACAAAAATAATATTTCTAGAAATAGTAGAATGTCCATCTTCAGAAAGACACGTCAAAAAGTGAATTGGTTTGTCTAAAATGAAATTACGTGGGATGTGGATAAATATACCAGAATTAAATGCAGCATTATTCAAAGCTGTAAATTTATCATCTTTAGAATTTGATGCCTCTAATGCTTTTTTTACCAATTCAAAATTATTTTGAATTGCATCAAATATTGAAGAGATTACAACACCTTGTGATTTTAATTCATCAGGTAAATTGATTTTATGAATATTAGTTCCAATTTGAATAATACAAATTTCATTGTCTAATTCGCTTAATCTTTTTTGAAGAAAAGCAGGGATTGTTTCAGTAGTAGTAGTTGAAAGAGATACTTTTTCAGGATCCATTTTTTTAGCATCAGTATATTTGTTGTATAATGGAGATGTTTCAATTGGGAGACTATCATAAATGGATAATGAATTTCTCCTATAATCTTTAAGCCAGTCAGGTTCATTTTTAGATGAAGAAATTTCTTCTATATGAGAAACATTTAGTTTTGAAAGAAGTTCTTGAGACATGATTAATCAAATAAAGACAGGGAGATTATCCCACAGAATCGTCCATTTCTAATTTAATGAGTCTGTTTAATTCAACTGCATATTCCATAGGTAATTCTTTTGTAAAGGGTTCCATGAATCCATTAACAATTAATGATAATGCATCTTCTTCACTAAATCCTCGAGACATAAGATAGAAAATTTGGTCATCACCAATTTTTCCAACTGTAGCTTCGTGAGTGATTGTTGCATCCTCTTGATCAATAACCATGTATGGATAAGTATCAGTTTTTGATGTATCATCCATTAGTAATGCATCACATCTAACAGTAGATTTTACACCTGTAGCACCTTTTGCAACATGTAACATTCCTCTGTAAGTTGAACGTCCATCGGCTCTACTTACAGATTTGGATGTAACTTTAGAAGTTGTATTTGGTGCAAGATGTACCATTTTAGCACCAGTATCTTGATGTTGACCTTTACCTGCAAATGCAATAGATAATGTTTCACCATAAGCTCTTTCACCCAGGAGATAGACACCAGGATATTTCATTGTTAATTTACTTCCAATGTTTCCATCAATCCATTCAACAGTTGCACCTTCATATGCATAAGCACGTTTTGTTACAAGATTGTAAACATCAGAACTCCAGTTTTGAATAGTAGTATATCTTAATTTTGCATCTTTATGTGCAACTAATTCCACAACAGCAGAGTGAAGTGATTCAGATGAATATACAGGAGCAGTACAACCTTCGATATAATGTACTTCTGCACCCTCATCAACAATGATCAAAGTTCTTTCAAATTGACCAATGTTTTCAGCATTAATTCTAAAGTATGCTTGTAAAGGCATGTCAATATGAACACCTGGTGGAACATAGATGAATGAACCACCACTCCATACTGCACTGTTTAATGCTGCAAATTTGTTATCCTCTGGAGGAATAATTTTACCAAAATATTTTTTGAACATTTCAGGATGATCAATCAAAGCTTGATCAGTATCTAAAAACAAAACACCTTGTTTTGCCAAATCTTCTCTTAAACTATGATAAACAACTTCAGATTCGTATTGTGCTCCAACACCGGCTAAAAATTTCTTTTCAGCTTCAGGAATTCCAAGTTTATCAAAAGTTTTTTTAACATTATCTGGAACATCATCCCAATTTTTCTCTGTTTTCTCAGATGCTTTAGCATAATAGTAAATATTTTGGAAATCAATAGTACTAAGATCACCACCCCAAGTTGGCATTGGTTTTTGCATAAAGATTTCATAAGAACGTAATCTAAAATCGAGCATCCATTGTGGCTCATTTTTCATTTTACTAATTTCAATTACAGTATCTTTAGAAAGTCCTTTTTTACTAAGGTGAACATACATTTCTGTAGAATCTTTAAAATCATATTTTGTATAATCAATATCTAGATTTTCTGTTGCCATGTCTAAAATAACTCCGTTATATTATAAATACATGAGGAAAAATAGGTAGAGCTAAATAGGTTAAGCTAAATTTCATTTAGATCACGCTCAAAGTAGTCTTCATAGCATCAAATGCACCTGCAACAGTATGAACTTCTGCAACAGTATTTTTGACTTTGAATTTTTTTAATTCATCTGAAGTAAATGGACCAATTGAAACAACAGATAATTTTGTAAGATTATCAAGTAATAGATCCTCAGCATAGTCTTTAGACATTATTTCAAAAAAGCCTCTAACAGATGATACACTGGTAAAGACTACACCATCAACTTTATTTTGAGAAAATAATTCTCTAAATCCATTCCATTGAGTTGTATCTCTAAAAGCACAAACATCATACAGATGAATTTCTAATACATCAATTCCAATTTTAGAAAGTAATTCTTTTAGAAAAGGAGTAGATGCACCACTACGTGGAACAATAACTTTTTTTCCAACAGCATTAAGTTTTGTAAATTCTTCACCTACACCAACAGAGGAAAAAGTAGTAGGTTGATGATTTACTTTAATTCCTTCGGCTTCAAGTGTAAGAGAGGTTTTAGGTCCAACAGACATTACAGTAGTATTTGCAACTGCTAATTGTAATTTTTCAAGTTTTCCCAATTGTTTTGCAGTATCAAATAATAATTTCACAGCTTTTGAACTCATAAAAACAGAATAGTCAGGATTGTATTTAGAGACAGACTCTAAAAATTCATCAACAATTTTTTCACCCTTACTTACTAGTTCAATTGTAGGTAGTGGTATAGGAGTTGCATCATTTTCTTTTGCAAGTGAAATAAATTCTGAAGCATCATCTTCTGAACGTGTAATTGCAATAGTTTTCCCACTAAGCATTATTTCCACCCAATAACATCAGATAAATCAACGACCTTACCAATAATAATATTTGTAGGAGGAGTAATTTTATTTTCTTTAACTTTTTTTGCAATATTTGTAACATTCCCTTTTATCATTTTTTGTTGTGGAGTTGTTCCATTTTGAATAACAGCTACAGGGGTTTTTTTATCCAATCCACCTGCTATCAATTGTTTGCAAATAACATCAATTCTAGATAGTCCCATCATGATAACAATAGTATCTACAGATTTTGCAAGATTTTTCCATTTAACAATCTCTTGTTTCTTTTCAGGATCTTCATGTCCCGTAACAAAAACAACTGATGATGAATATTTTCTATGAGTTAAAGGAATTCCAGCATATGTTGCAGAACCAATTCCAGAAGTAATTCCAGGAACAATTTCAAATTTCACTTTATGATCTTTTAGAAATTCAGCTTCTTCCCCACCACGTCCAAAAATAATTGGATCTCCCCCCTTTAGTCTAACAACATTTTTTTTAGATTTTGCATATTCAACCATTAAATCATTAGTATCATTTTGATGAGTTGTATCATCGCCTACTGCACGTCCAACATAGACTTTTTTTGCATTTTTAGGAATCATAGAAATAATTTTTTTACTAACTAATCTATCATACAAAACAACATCAGCTTTTTGGATTAGTTCAACTGCTCGTAGAGTAATTAACTTACTATCTCCAGGTCCTGCTCCAACAAGATACACTTTACCAGTCATGTCGTATTCCATTCCTCCACTTTCTGTCTCCAATTTAATGCAAGATCATTAATTCCCTTACTCCGCAATTCTTCTCCCACCTGTTTACCCAGTAATTTAGGATTATTTTTATCGCCAGATCGAGTGACCTGTAGAGATTGTTTGCCATCAACAGAAAAAGCACATACAGTTAATGTCATTTCAGCACCATCTGATTTAGCATATGCACCCAAAGGGAATCTACATCCAGAGTCAATAAAATCAGATAAAGCACGTTCAGCCTCGATTTCCAATCTAGAATCAGCGTCTTCAATTTTTTTAAGCATTTCAATTGTTTGAGAATCATCAGTCCTTGCAACTATTGCAATAGCACCTTGACCAGGTGAAGGTGAAAAATCATCGGTAGATAAAAGGGTAAAATTTACATCAACACCTAATCTAGAAATTCCTGCTTGTGCAAGTACTACTGCATCAAAAGTTTCTCCAGATATTTTTTTAATTCTAGTTTCAATATTTCCCCGAATTGGTTTAACAGTCACATCAGATCTTTGTCTAGTAACTTGAACAGCTCTACGTAATGAACTTGTTCCAATTACAGAGCCAGGTTTAATTTTATCTAAAGATGAACCATCAGAGGAAATAAACACGTCATTTACTTTTTCACGTTTTGGAATTGATGCAATTATTAAATTATCAGCTAATTGAGAAGGAACGTCTTTAAGACTATGTACTGCAAAATCAACTTCTCGTTCTGCAACTGCCTTATCAATTTCTTTTTCAAAAATACCTTTTTGTTCAATAGTAAATAGGGGTCTAGTATCAGTATCACCTTTAGTAGTAATAGGTTTTATTTCATATTCTAAATTAGGATTTACTTTTTTTAATTCTGAAATAACCCAATTTGTTTGGGCCATAGATAATTTACTACCTCTTGCACCAACTAAATATTTCAATTTTTCACCGACTTTAATGCAACATGATATGCATCTAATGTTTTGTTTAAATCATCTTCAGTATGAGCATCAGATAAGAAAACAACTTCAAATTGAGAAGGTGGAATAAAGACTCCTTGTTTCAATAAGGTTTTGAATAATTTTTGGAATTTTTTGCCATTTGCTTTTTTTGATGTTTTGTAGTCAATTACAGGCTTATTTGTAAAGAAAATTTGAAACATTGAGGCTGTAAAATTGATTTGGTGAGGAATTTTCATATCAGTAGCCATATCATCTAGTGCTGTAGAAAATAGTAAATTGAATCTTTCAAGTTTTGAATAAAGTTTGTTTTTCATTTTATTTATTGTCTTAATGGAACTAATTGCAGCGCTAACAGATATAGGATTACCAGCAAATGTACTTGCTTGGTAAACCTTTCCTCCAGGAGAAAGCAAATTCATAATTTCTTTTTTACCACCAACTGCTGAAATTGTAAATCCATTACTCAAAGCTTTAGCCAAAGTTGTAATATCAGGTTTGATACCAAAATGTTCTTGTGCTCCACCAGGTGATACTCTAAAACCAGTAACAACTTCATCAAAAATTAAAGGAATGTTATTTTCTTTAGTAATTTTTCTCAAATCTGAAAGAAAATTTTTTTCAGGTAAAATTAATCCCATGTTAGCTAAAATAGGTTCAACTATAACACCTGCAATATCTTTATTTTTCGAAATTGTTTTTTGTAGATCTTCAATATTGTTATACTCTACAACCAGGGTATTCTTTGAGACTTCATCTAATCCTCCATCAGAAACAGAAATACCATTGTGTGCAGAACCAGAACCTGCTTTTACTAAAACAGAATCATGTGCACCATGATAACATCCTTCAAATTTAATAATTTTTTTCTTTTTTGTGTAACCACGTGCTAATCTAATTGCAGTCATGGTAGCTTCACCACCAGTATTCATTAATCGTACTTTATTCATTGAAGGAAAATTTCCAAGAATTAATTTAGATAATTCAATTTCTGATGCAGTTGGAGTACAATACAAAGTTCCTTTTGAAAGTTGTTTAGATACAGAATCAAGAATTTCTTTTCTACGATGTCCTAAAAGTAACGCACCATATGCATTACAAAAATCAATGTATCGCGTATTATCCTCATCCCAGATATATGCACCATTAGCCTTTTTTGTAAAAAATGGATAAGGATCAAAATACCTAACTGGGCTATTAACGCCTGAGGGAATCACTTTTTTTGAATCATTGAATAATTTTCGTGATACAGACATATTCAGCCTACAATACGGTCATTATTATTCCTAATTTGAGCCCTTTGTGCTTGAAATTTTCCACGAAATAGAAATGCTGCAATCAAAGTTCCAATAAATGGTGCACTCCAATACAACCACAAATCATTAAAAGTTCCAGATAATAATGCTGGAGCAAGGGCTCTAGCAGGATTCATAGATGCACCAGAAATAAAAGCTAAAAATAAAATATCTAATGCAACAATTCCACCAATTGCAACTCCACTAAATCCTCGTAAACCTTTTGTGTATACAACATAGAAAATTACACCCATCAACATCATAGAAGCTAAAACTTCAACTGGAAATATCAAAAAGATTGAAAAATCATAGTTAGGTGCATTAGCTCCAAGATTTGCTTTTTCTCCAATAAAGGTTAAAACAAAAATGGAACCCAATAAAGCTCCAATAATTTCTGCAATCAAATAATACAAAACTTGAATTTTTGTTATATGTCCTGTTACATAGTACCCAATAGTTACTGCAGGATTAAAATGAGCTAAGGAAATTTTTCCAAAAGAATAAACTCCAATTAATAATGCAATAAAAGGTGCAACAGCTGCAAAAGGAATTCCTAAAGTACCATCAAAAAATTCAACATCATAAACAATGGAACCTGTTGCAAAAACTACAAGAATAAAAGTTCCAATTAATTCTACAATAAAAATTTGTAAATTAGAATATGCCATTAAGTATCACTTTCAATGGAATTAAGTAAATTCAAAACATCATTTTTAATTTGATCACGAATTTTTCTTACATCCTCAATAGATTTTCCTTTAGGATCTTCAATGTTCCAATCATCAACATCTTTAACAAATAATGATGGGCATGATTCTTTATCCATACATCCCATATTGACAGTTTTATTGGAGTTTTCAATCATAGATGAAGATAGTAGTTGAGGTTTTTGGTTTTCCAAATCAATTCCAAGTTCATTCATTACTGAAACAACAACAGGGTTAAGATGGGATGAGGGGGATGTTCCAGCACTAATTACATTAAATTGATTTTTAGCATATTTTTTAAAAAATGCCTCAGCCATCTGACTTCTTCCAGTATTTTCTACGCATACAAATAGAACATTTTTAGGCTCAGTCACAATATAACATAAATATTAGTTTATATAAATTTAAATTGATATGAATGGAATCAGTCTTTTAAAATGCATATGTGATGAAACAAGATTTGAAATTTTAGAATTATTACAAAAGAATAATGAATTGTGTGTAAATGATTTTGTAAATGAATTAAAAAAAGATCAACCACTAGTATCACATCATCTAAAAACATTGAAGAAGTGTGGCATTGTCAAATCAAGAGATGAAGGTAAAAAAGCAATGTATACAATATCGAATGACCAATTATCCGAATTAATTACAAATGTTACTAAAACATCAAAAGAAATTCCAAATCTATGTTTAGATAACAACTGTTGTTAAAATTTTTCAGTTCTAAGTACGCCAACATCACTAACATAAAGAATAATTGCAAAATTAGCAAACAATGTTCTAGAAACTTCTTCTACAACATCCTGTAATTTTTCTTCACGTAAAATTATTTCAATTTTAGCATTTTTTTCATTTTTAAAACCTTGACCACGTAATCCACGAGATCCATTTCCATTTACTTCATAAGTCGTATAACCAGTAATTTCATGTTTAGATAATATGTCTATAATATTTTGTTGTGCCAAAATTTCACAAGTAATTGTAAGTAATTTTACAGGATAAAGTTTCATATCAAATCCTTAAATGAATAATTGAATAAGTCTATCGATCCTTCAGGATCATGTAAAAATGATGCAACTGCGAACATGATTGGTAGCAATACAATAATGTTGTAAGGGAATGTAATTCCTAATGCAGATGTAATGTAAAGACTAGGATTTGCTTGTGGAATTGCATTACGCAAAACAGCAGGAGCTGCAATAAATGAAGCACTAGCTAATAGAAGTCCAAACATTACTGAACCTCCCAAACTTAGACCCATCAATGTAGCTACCACAACACCAATTATTCCATTAAAAGTAGGCATGATTATAGCAAAGGTAGTGAGAAAAAACCCAACTTTTTTGATATCATCTAATCTCTGACCTGCAATAATTCCCATCTCAATCATAAAAATCACAATTGCTCCTGTAAACAATTCATCAAAAACAAATTTGATAGGACCAAATCCCTCCTCACCAATTATGTATCCAATTACAATACTACCAAGTAAGATAACTATAGCTTTACCAGTGACAGATTCACGTAATACTTTAGAAAGTTTAATTTTTGTTTCATTTAATCCAACATCAATATCGGATTTAGAATCATTAGTGAATGATTGTTTTTTAGCATTAATTTGTTTAGAGACTGCCATGTTTGTCAAAAATATTGCCAAGATAAATGCAACAGGTTCTAAAACAGCTAAGACTGCTGCAAGATATCCTTCAGATGTTACTCCTTGATTTTTAAGAAATGATAAGCCAACTGAAAAAGTTACAGCACCGACTGCACCATAAGTAGATGCTAATGCATAAGAATCAAAAATATTAAATTTTCCCAATTTACGTAAAATTTGATAGTGATTTAATGTAAACAACAATGAAAGTCCAATGGCAACCAACATAGGAATAAGCATATTTTCAAATCCAGTAGTTCTCATTTGGATTCCACCATGAAGTCCAATTGCTGCAAGAAGATAGATGGGTAAAAATTCAGATATTGCTTCTGGAATTTTTAAATCAGATTTTATTCTTGCTGCAATAATTCCAAATAGGAAAAATAGAACTATCGGAGTAAGAAGATTCGATTGGATTAATTGTAAAATATCCATTAGTAGGATCTGAAAAAAAAATTGCTGAAATAAAAATCAATGTAAACTATACAAAGAGATGAATTAGATAAGTAAATCCAATTCCCATGGCAGCTGCGCCAGGGATAGTAATTATCCATGAGAAAATAATTTGTCTACTTACTTTCCATCTTACAGCTCGTTTTCGTCTAGCAGCGCCTGCACCCATAATTGTTCCTGTAATAGCATGTGTAGTACTGGCAGGTATTCCCAATATTGCAAAAGCTGCCAACATTAAACCGCCACCGGTTTCTGCTGCAAATCCTTGATATGGTCGAAGTCTAGTGATTTTAACTCCCAATGTTTTGATTACTTTGTATCCTCCAAAGAAAGTACCAAGTCCCATGGCAGCTGCTGCAGCAAAAATTACCCAAAGAGGTATGTCAAGTTCAGGAATCATTCCTGCAGAAAATAAAATTAAGGCAATAATACCCATAGTTTTTTGGCCATCATTTGCACCATGAGTTAAAGCAAACCATGCTGAGGAAATAATTTGTAATCTACCAAATGTTTTGTTTACAGGCGCAGGTTTACGATTTGCAAATATGGTAATTATCAAACCTGTTAACAAAAGACCAACAATTAGTCCTCCAATTGGAGCAATTACAATTCCTGCAAAAACTTTAGTTAATCCACCATAAACTAATTTTTCAAATCCTAATCCTGCAACTCCTGCACCCATTATTCCACCTATTAAAGAATGACTGTTAGAAATTGGTAATCCAAAATAAGTACAAAGGGTACTCCATCCAATAGCACCTGACAATCCACCTATAATTATGTACACTGTAATATCATCGGGTTGTACAATTCCTTTTGCAATTGTTTGTGCAACTGCAACTCCAAAAACAAGTGGACCAATGAAATTCATTACAGCAGATAAACTTACGGCATGAATTGGTTTTAAAACACGAGTTCCAATTACTGTAGCAACAGAATTTGCAGAGTCATTAAATCCATTTACAAAATCAAAGATTAATGCAACAATTATTGCACATATTGCTATCTCTAACATTTAATCATCTCAGGTATATTTCAAAACAATATCTTCAATAACATCAGATACATCTACACATCTGTCAGATGCAGTTTCCATTGTTTCATAGATATCTTTTAGTTTGATGATTTTGATTGCATCATCACTTTCAAATAATTCTCTAATTGCTTCTCTATACAAATCATCCACAGTATGTTCAATATCACTAGTATTTCGACAATGTTGAATCATATCTTTAGAATCCTTAATTCGTTGTAATTTTGAAATCATGTATTCCACTTCTTTTGTAGCTTTGACCAACTCTACTGCCATCTCTTTACAGTATGGTGGTGGAGAAGTAATTTTGTAACTATACACTCTAGCAGCAATACCATCCATGAAATCAATCACATCATCTATTTTTGATGCAATTCTTTGCATGTCCTCACGATCTAGAGGGGTAATGAACGTTTTATTTAACTCTGAAAATATATCACGTGTTAAAACATCTGCTTCAGTTTCTAATTGGTGAATTTTTGCGGCCTGTTCAACATTACTAAGATCATCAAATAAAACCACTACAGCTTCAGAGGTTTCAACTGCTTTTTTTGCTAAATTATCTAAAATTTTTAAAAGTTCTTTTTCATTGGATTTAATCCAAGATAACCATTGTCCCATAACAATCAACATGTAAGTTGAGACTTAAGGAAACTCTCCATAAAGTATATTGTTCTATATAGAAACAGTTGATCGTAAGTAATTTGTAATTAATCACTATTGAATTGTTAAAAAAGATGTAATTGTCATTTTTCCTTAAAATGGTTTGTTTACTTCTCGAGTAAACACATAACTTGTAATTGCCACCATTGTAAGTACAAATGCAAATATCACGGCAATACTAATCAATATTGGGATACCACCTTCAGAAACACCAGTCATTAATTCTCTAACTAGTAAAACAGTATAGGTAACAGGATTTAATTTTGCAATTACTGCAAGCCAATTTGGTAATAATTCTAATGGGAATAATGCAGGACTTAACATGAATAATGGCATGCCAAGTAAATTTATCATCCCCCAAAAAGTTTCTTGAGATTTTGCAGTTGCTGCAAGAGTAACAGATATTCCAGAAAAACCTAGTGAGAATAAAATAACAATCCCCATTATTGGAATAATCATTAATGGGTTTGGAAATGTAACACCAATTGCCAAAGCAATTCCAATAATCAAACTTGCTTGTAAGGCAGCAATTAAAGAAATAGCAGACATTTTCCCTAAAGCAATTGCAGAACGTGAAATTGGAGAAGTTAATGCCTTATTCATAAAACCATATCTTCGATCCCAAAGTGTGTTAACTCCACCAAAAATACTTGTAAAAATGGCAGTCAAGATAATGACACCAGGAGCCATAAATTCAATATATTCACCTTCAAATCCTACAGATTGAATTAATGGTTGAGTCTCTGAAAAAATATTTCCAACTACTATTATCCAAATTGCAGGTTGAATTAATCTAATTAAAACTCCACTTCTAGACTTTTTGTATCTCTTTAACTCACGCCAAAAAATCGTATATGTATCGTACATTATACTATTCATGCTCGTAACCTCTTCATTTTTGCATGTTCAATCTTTCGATTAAATTTTGACTTGTCATCTCTAATTTCATGTCCAGTGTAAGAAATAAAAACATCATCAAGTGTGGGTTGTGTTAGAGATATGGTAGTAATTTTAATTCCAAGATCAGATGAAATTTGAAAAATTTTTGGAATAACTTCTGTTCCATTTGAGGTAAAAAGAATTAATTTTAAATCTTCCTCATTAATTTTTTTGATAAATTCAATCTTTTTTAATTCTGCTAAAAATAAATCATGATTATTATTATTATTTACAACTAGTGAAATAATTTCATTACCCAAAGCATTTTTCATATTTTGAGGAGAATCAATGACTTGGATCTTACCACCATCTATAATTCCAATTCGGTCACATAGGTTATCTGCCTCTTCCATATAGTGAGTAGTAAGAAAAATAGTCATGTCAAATTCAATGTGAATTTTTTTAATATATTGCCAAATTTTTCTCCGAGTTTGAATATCTAATCCAACAGTAGGTTCATCAAGAAACAAGACTTTTGGATGATGTAAAAGACCTCCAGCAATATCTAATCTCTTTCTCATACCACCAGAATATGTAACGACAGCTTGATGTTGTTTATCGGAAAGTTCAATTAATTCTAAAACTTCATCAATTCTTTGATTAATTTCATTTTTTGGAATATGATTTAATTTTGCTTGTAATAATAGATTTTCACGTCCAGTTAGATATTCATCAACAGTGGTTTCTTGCTGTACAAATCCAATATTTTCTCTAACATGTTTGGCATCTTTCATCACATCAAAACCTGCAATCAAAGCTTTTCCAGATGTAGGTTTTAGTAAAGTTGTAAAGATCATCATGGTAGTGCTTTTTCCAGCACCATTAGGTCCCAAAAATCCAAAAATTTCTCCTTTTTCTACTGAAAAAGAGACATCATTTACTGCAACTAGATCACCAAATGATTTAGTAAGAGATTTTGTTTCTATAGCATACAATAACTTGATCCATTTTGAGAATTATAAATTGCTAAGTATTAGATCAAGAACTACTAATAAAAAATTTAAAAAGAGTATTTTGAGAACATGAAGTATGAAAGGATTATGTCAAAAATGTCACTCATCAAATGTAGACATTACGCTTGAGGAGGGAAATCCTGTTTGTGCAATTTGTATAAAAAAATAGAATATAATAAAAAAGAATCATTCAATATTTTGAAATTCTTCTTTAGTCGTTCCTAAGATAATTTTTTCACCAATTTTTCAAATATCAGAAATTTCTATCAATGGGGTTAAATTACTTGGCAGATTATAGTAGGCATGGAAATTTCAGAAGAAAGATTCAGACCAATTCTAATTACAAAAGGAAGAATAACAGGAAACCCTCATTCAGTATGGCTAAGGGCTGTAAAATATAATAAAAAAATCTATTTTTCAAGACATCGTCCAAATGGAGATTGGTTTCAAAATGCAATTGCAAATTCTGAAGTAAAAATTCAATATAACAACATGGAATTCACTGGGAGAGCATCACTAGTTACAGATGAAAAACTAAATCAAAAAATTTCTCAATTAAAATATCCTGGAGAAAAACGTGCTGACGAAAAAAGAGTTGCCATAGAAGTTACATTGGATTCTAGTAGTAAAAATTAAACTAAATGAACTACTGTAGAAACACCACGTCTATCAAATTCAACATCATTTTCAATTTCACTAACAGTAACAGTAAATGAAATCACATCACGAGGTTTACCATTTTCTGCATGAAGTTTCAAATGAAGATCCAACTCATTAGATTCACTAGTCGGTAAATTATTTTCTTCCAAATATGCTCCACATGTAGATTCTATACGGAATCTATCATCCTTGAAATGATAACCTAGTTTCATTTTTCTATTTTTTCTAGGATGTCCTTTGATAATTACATCAATAACTCCAGGTTTTGTTTCAGTGTATCCTGATTTTTGATTTACAAAAACTCCAATCTCAAGAGGTTTCCCAGCTGTAGATTCAGCCATCTTTTGGATTCCATCATTCATGATAACATCTACTGCTTTGATAGATTGTGCAACCTTTGCTAACCATTCATTAGTTCTACTGATTGTTGCCTGAATTCCTGCACGTCTTCGTTTGTCTTCATCTTCAGGTAATTTGTAATAATCAACCCATGCTTCGTAATCATGAGAAATATCTTCGATAAAATCAATGCAGGTACGCTTGTATTCATTAGGATCATCAGTTCTTTCTGATTCATCACCAGTTCTCATTCCATCATAACCTTCAGGCATTGCCATACTCTAAATCTATCATAGTTCTAAAAAAACTAATCTTGACTGAAATTAATGATTATAATAGGAATTTTTCAGATGATAATTAATGATATTTTCAGAATTAATTACAGATTTACAAAATGAATTAAAAAGAGAACTTGCACAAATCAGATTTCTTATTAAAAAAAATCCAGGTTTAGGATACAAGAGAATAGTAGAAATTGGAAAAGAAGTTGGTAAAATGTACAACATCAAACTAATTGTAAATTTCCCAAAGGAAGGAAGAATAGAAGAATTTGAAATGTATGGAAAAAGAGATTTGAGTTTAATTATAGATTATGAAAGAAAAAGATTTCCAATAGATAGAGAAATTATTAAACAAAAAGCAATAGAGATGCTAGGAGATGTAAAAACAGAAGATGCATACATGTATGAAAATAAAGAGGGAGTAAGAGTTTTTACAGATAATTGGAAAATAGATATTTTACCTCATTCAGTTCACATATGGACTGAATGTGATGAAAATGTTACAGCATTTTGTAATTGGTTAATGGAAAATGCATATCAGATGAAAAAGAAAGAATAATTCTAAATATTTTCTAACTGATCAAGTAAGGATTCAGCTTCAGAATTTTTTGGTTCTAATTTTATAATTCTCTTACAACAATCTATGGCCTCATCTTTTTGTTGTAATGCTAAATGAACATTAGTTTTTAGAGTAAGCATTTCAACATCGTCTGCATTTAGTTGAAAAGATTTTTCAAAATACGGTAATGCCTTTATTGCATCATCTACAATAAAATAGATACTTCCCATAATGAACATGAAATCAGAATCATCAGAATATTCAGGTTCTAAATTTTTCCCAAATACAATGGCATCAACATACTCTCCATCTCTTACTAATTTCTTTAAATGACGTTTTGGTTGTTTGAAAAGGCCTACCATTTGTTATCAAAAGATCAATCAAAAATCAATAATTTGAATGTAGAACATCAAGAATTTAGGCTCTAATCATACCAAGCTGGAGGTTCAGCACCAGTAGAAGTATTACTCTGATAAGGTTGTGGGACTTTCATAATTCCTTCTTTAATCAAGAATTGAATTCCTTGGATAAAGGATTCATCATCAATAGTTCCATCAGCCCACCATCCGGCATTATTTTTAATCCAGGAGGGGATTTCATTAGAACTTCCACCAGTTCCTTGGGTAGTTTTTGGAATTTTCATTATTTTTTCTTTGATCAAGAATTGAATTCCTTGAACAAATGATTTGTCATCTATTGTACCATCAGCCCACCATCCGGCATTATTTTTAATCCAGGAGGGGATTTTTGCAACAGGTATACTTCCATCTGAAGCATAAATTGGAACTTCTATTTGGAGATAATCAGAAGGGCCAGAGGGAACAATTCCATTTGGAGCTAATCCATAAATCCAGATTACATAATTTGCAGTTCCAGGGTCCTCTTTAACAACAAAATCAATTAGAGCTTGACCAGAAGGGGAGTAAAGGAATTGTCTACCCTCTTCTTGTGCAATAGATCTTGTTCGAATGCCTTTATCATCTACAACAAAAATATCATATTGAACTTGATTTAAAAATTCAGTTTCATCACTAAATTTTAAGAAATTAACAAGCCATTGTATTTCACAACCAACAACTGGATCTTCAGGTCCATAGAAAACATGAACTTGGTATCTGAAATTTTTACTAGATTTTTTATGAATTACTTCCTTTTCAATATCAGTATCACAACCAGCAGCAACTAGTTCATTTACAGTAGATTCAATTCCAGCAAATGGAGATTCTTGTACATTTTCTCTATACGTTAATAATTCAAAATCATACTCTGGTGGCGGAATACCTTCAGCAACATGGGTGTAAGTTTTAGCTTTTATTGGAAATGGAAAATCATCTGCAATCCAAACTTTACTTATAGCCCCACCTGTTTTCCAAGACATTATTACAGTGTCCCATGTTCCTGCAGGAACTGTAATAGTTTCAATAGCTAATGGAACAACTTGTTGACCACCAATATTTCCAATTTTACCCCAAGAGACTTCATCAAATCCTTTAGGACCTTTTCCTCCAGAACTTCCATCAGATGTTGCAAAAGCAGATAGCCAAGCAATGGAGGACTTGAATGCACCACGGTAAACACTCAATTCAGCACTACCACCAGTAGGTTCTGGAGCAATTTTACCTAATTCCATTTCACCGACAATCACTTTATTGCCATCATAAACAACAACTTCAACTAACCACTTGGTTTCACTACCAACTATTTTATCACCTTTAATCCAAAAGTCCATTTCAAAATTTGTACATTCTTTGTAATCAACAAAACATGTGGAATAAGAAAAGAAATCTCCCTGTTTGAGTCCCTCACCAGCATACCAAGTAGTACCAGCTGGAAACGAATCAGAACTTACACCACCAGCTTCAATCTGCCCATATGCAGATGAAGTCATAGTTATTCCTAAAAATAATACAAGAATAATTGGAATGGATAAAATCGCTTTCAAATCTAAAAAAAATTATCAAAAGCGATAGTTAAACGTTATTCAAATAATCAGAAAATGCCAAAAAAGGCATTAAAATTCAATACAAATAACCAAATATAGAGGAATATTCAAAAAAAAATAGAAATGTGTGAATGTTCTAAAGTTCACTTGTTTGAAGTAGAATTCAAACTTGATGGAATGACAGTTGTCCCTACTCACAAAAATTGTGGATTTCCATTAGATGAAAAACAAGCAGATAAGTTCCAAAAAGAATTAGTAAAGTCTTGGGGTTTTGAGCAAGAAGACGATTAAATTAAAAAATAAAAAATTAGATTGTAATTAGCTGTTTTAATTCATTTGTGAAACGGCTTCTTTACAAACATCAGTTTTGCATTGACAATCTGAACTGCATATACAAGCTCCTTGCATTGCACAATCACAGGAGTAATCTGGGTCGCCGCTATCAGCTTCGCAACCACATGCTTGATCTACCATGATAAACCAATGATATTACTTGTTTTAAAAGGTTAGTACACAGAATTGAATCAAGCGTTTGAAACTATCTCAAGTACAGCATTAGACGTGGTTTGAATGACTTCTGCTTGTTGCTGAAGAAGATTTGAGTCGACCTCAATATCAAAAGCAATTTTTAGGATGTGTATTAGATCCTGTTCTTTATTCAAATTATCCTTAATTTTCACAAAATTTTCTTTATTGACATAACCCAAATAAAAATAGCAATCAGAAAGCATCGAATTTTCTAAGAAAAAATCATATTTTTGTTGAATTAATTCAGAATGATTATTTTTCTCAATCAAATCAGAAAAACCAATAGTAGATTTGAACATACGCTCCAATAATGTAGGAGTTGCTCTTTCAATTCCAATTGTATCCAAAACACTAGAAATATGATTATTGATAGAACTTTTCTTAAATTTACGAAGTGAATCAAGCATATGAGAAGGACTTGGAGGGTTATTGTTTAAAGAAGACAAGGCATCAGCCAAATGATAAGAAGCACATTTTTGCCAACATGGAGTAAATACATCATTATTGGTAATTCCATCTTTAGTTTTTTGACAACAAAATATAGATTCAATTAAAGAATTTTTGGCAAAATCAGAAAATAATAAAGATCTTTTTTCAGAAATTGTAGAAAGAAATATTTTCAAATTCCAGGAATCATCTTGAAGAATCTTCAATTTATCATATTGAAGAAGTTTTTTGGTATTTGTTTCAAATAATGATGCATGATGAATGGTGATTAGATTATTCTCAAATGAAATAATTTCATCATTAGAAGAATTTTCATCAAAAACCATAAGATCATAATCACAAGAATCAAAAAAATTATTCATATTTCTACATCCACCTAAACCAATTGGAAAAGTAGATAATTCCTGTGTTTCAATGAATTTTTGTAAATCCATATGATTAGATGAATCAGTTTTTCTATAAAGGAATCAAGTCACAAAGTTTTACAAATTCATTCAAACTCAAAACATTTCCTTTAAATTAAGATGGAGTAGTTTTTTATCAAGCTCCTATAGTGTAGTCCGGTTAAGCATTTTGGCTTCTCAAGCCAAAGACTCGGGTTCGAATCCCGATGGGAGCACTTAAAATTAATTTGCAAATTATTGCCTTAAATATTAAAATTACAAATCATACACTATGGGCCTAAAGAACATTAATCTCAAAGAAGAGTACCGTTCAGATACAGATGATATTGTTGCAGAATTCTTCTTTCCGTGTTTGAGTAATTGTATTCAATATGATAGATGTGTGAATTTTTTATCAATTCAAGCACTAGCCACAATAGCAATGGCATTTGATAATTTTGATGCAGGTAAGGCAAAACTAAGAATGATAACAGGTCACAGATACAAGACAGAAGATCTCAATATATTTACAAAATTATTTTCTGAAAAATTTACAAAATCATTTGAAGGAAAATTCATAAAAAATAGTAAAATTCAGAAATTACAAAACATAGTAAATAACGGACAAATTGAATTAAAAATTGCAATTCCAAATTCAGAACTAATCGCAGATGAATTTTCAGAAAGAATTGGAATTTTCATAGATGAAGAGGATGAACAAGTAGCATTTACAGGAACATCAAAAGAATCATTTTCGAGTCAAACAAGAGATTTTGAATCAGTGGATGTATTTACATCATGGAATGATAAAACAAGAGTTGAAAGAAAAAGGAAAGACTTTGAAGATTTATGGCAAAACAAAACAAAATACGTGGATGTTTGTGATTTTATGTATGCGGAAGAAAATAATCTTTTAAAATATTCATCAAAATGGATTACACAAATTTAGAATTCAAAAGAATCGTCTAATCTTGCTTTATTTTCAAAAAAGTTCATTTTGTTAATTTTATAATAAATTACCTCGCCACGTCTTTCAATTACTGCAATAATTGGTTCTTTTCCCATTTGGGTTATGTCATCAATTTTTTTTTGCAATGTACCCATCTTCTCTTGTTGCCCCTCATTAAGACCAAAAATTAGAAATTTTGCACCTTTTTCACCAAAATGTCCCCGTTCATAAACTCTAAAATCAGAACCAAATCCAAATCCATCTTTTACAACATATCCTCTAGTTTTCAAATCACGAAATATCAAAAATTTTGTAAGAATTTTAGAATTTGTCTTTTGACAAATACTCATGAAAGTATCAAAATCAATTTTTTTTTTGTTTTTCTTTAGAAATAATTTATGAGTGTATAGTAAATACAAAGATTCAAAGGGTTTAAGAAATAATTTTCCTTTCTCAATTTCACCATATCCTTTTTGTTCAAGATCATGGATCATGTTCTTATTAGAAATACAGACTTGATCTAAAATTAGATCACCAGTAACTTCAGGAGTTTCATCCATAACGAAGAGAAAAATAGAAGATTTCCATATAAGCATTAGAAATTTGGCCCAAATAATTGCTAACCGTTAAAATATGGGGATTCTGGGTTGAGATTATCATGCATGGTGCAAATTATAGAGATGGAAGAGGACAAGTATTCACAAGAAAAGAGTACATCAAAGGTAAACCACAAATTAAAATTGCAAAATTTCAAGGTGGCAAAAGAGGTACTTACGAATACTGTGTCCAATTATTGCTTAATGAAAAACTGCAAATTAGACATATGGCTATTGAATCAACTAGATTAGCAGCAAACAAAACACTAGAAAAAACAACTGGAGAAACAGGCTACTATTCCAGACTCAGAATTTATCCACATAATCTCTTAAGAGAAAATAAACAAATTGCTACTGCAGGTGCAGATAGAGTTTCAGAAGGAATGAGAAGATCATGGGGTAAAGCAACCAGTCTAGGTGCAAGAGTAAGACAAGGACAATGCATTATGGAATTATTTGTTAATGGAGAAGCACATCTAACTGCTGCAAAGAAAGCACTTCATGGATCATGTGTCAAATTACCAGGTACTCCAACAATCAAAGTGATTGAATGGAATAAAGCATCACCATAGATGTTCTAAATCAGATTTCTTATTTTCAATAAATTTTAAAAAATCTTCAAATTCTTGTTTTGTAGGATCTCTTTGGAGGATTCTTTTACTTTGATAGAAAAAAGTATTGTATAGTCTACCAACTACTATACCCAATGCAAAAGATTTGGAATTATCAATTGTTGAAAGTGATTTAATTAATTCTTTAATGTCATCTTTATTTGAAATACTATCTTGGATTTTTTGCTCAATTTTCTTTAAAAGAACTTCATCCATGAATTACTACAACAATGAAAGCTTAAAAACGCTTAAATCTACAAATTCAACTCTTTGAATTGTTGCAGTTATAGTACAGTCTGGTTAGTACTCGTGCTTGCCAAGTACGTGACCCGGGTTCAAATCCCGGTAACTGCACCATCTAAATCATTTTTAGGCATTAAACCAGTTTTAATAATTTCAAGTGCATCATGTGCCTTTTCAGGTCTTGGTAATTGGATTGCTATCACATTATCTTGCCCATATGTTGATTCAGGTGAATTAAGTACAAGCATAGAGGTATTTGCTAAAACCTCAAAGAATTTTAAATTAGTTTTTGCATTGATAAGAAATTTTTCAGAAACATTGCCTACTGAGAATGTTAAAATAATTTCAACAAAAACATTTCCCAATCCATCTTGAAGAATGTTAAGATCTGTATTAACAGAAAAAGGTTGTCCTTCAATCTTAGCTCGAATCAAACCATATTTTTTTTCTTCAATTATTATACAAGGAGTGTCTTTACCTTCAAAATCAAAAGTGGTAATTCCATTATGAACACTATCTAACATTTTTTGTAATTCATCAGACATCTTCTTTTTCCTCTAATACAGGTACAATTTTGTCACTAGCCTTCATTAAAAATGGAGAAATAAATGCAGTGATAATTGCAATAATACCCACAAGTGGGAACAAGAAGGCGCTTACTGCACCAATGTCAACTCCAACTTTTACAATTACAATGGAAAATTCACCACGAGGGGCGGCTAAAGTAAATGCAGAGCGAAGTGCCTTTCCGCGTTTTTGTCTGAAAATAAAATTACCTAACATGTTACCGCCAAACTTCATACCAGTAGCAACTGCAATCAAAGCAAGTGCAATGAAAATATAATTTTCAAGTTGTGAAACATCCATCAATGCACCAACTGAAATGAAAAATATTGCCACAAACATGTCTTTGATAGGACTAGAAAGTAATTTTGCAACTTCAGCTGATTTTGACTCTGCAACTAACACACCAGCCAAAAAGGCACCAATTGCTACAGATAATCCCACGATATTTGCAAGTAAAGCATAACCAAAACAGAGACCAAGAACACTCAAGAGTAGAATTTCACGATTTTCTGCAGCTGCAACTCTATCAATTAGAGGAGGGATAACACGTGTTCCAAGAGTAAACGTTCCTACGATAAGACCAACTGCAACTAACACAATAACAACAATAGATTCTACAGATACAGTTCCAACTAAAGCAACAGATTGTAATGTAGAAATTAAAATTACAGCAATAATATCTTCTACAATTAAGATACCCAAAATAAGTATAGAAGATCCTTTTTTGATTTTTCCCATCTCTTCTAAAAGTTTAACAATAATTGCAGTACTAGATACAGATAAAGCTGCAGAAATAAACAATGCATCCATAAATTCTAGACCTAGTGCAGTTGAAGTAAAAAACAAAACACCTAATGTAGAGAATAATCCAATAGAACCAACACCTACAGCTACTCGTCCAATAGATTTGATTTTAGCATATGGGAATTCAATTCCAATTACAAATAATAATAAGATAACACCAATTTCAGAAAAAAGATTTAGTGCAGAAATATCAGATAAAATTCCAACACCATCTAACAATGCAGGAGATGAAGTACTTTCAGGTAAAATCCAAGTCCAAAGAGGAGACAAAGGACCAATAAGCATTCCAGCAAAAAGATATCCAATTATCAAAGGTTGTTTAATTTTAAAAAATGCAAGTGTAACTATAGCCCCAATAATCATGATAAAAGCTAAATCAGTTACAAAACTTGTATGAGGAAGTTCAGGAGTTACTTGTTCAATCAAAGTGTTAGCTGTGGAAGTAAGAGAATTTTGAATTGCAATAGGATCTAATTGAAGTAAAAGATTTTGCATATAATCAATTAACGAATTTCATTAAAAAGTGATTATACAATAAAAATTTAGAAATAAAATTACTAAAAATCTAAAAAATTATTATGGTCAAAAAGTTATCAATTTGAAACTCTTTATGCCTAGAAATCTTAGTCTAACTGCAGAGTGATGAGTAGGTCAGCTGATTAAAATGAAGAGATATGACCTGGGGTAACTGACTGCATTTTTGGTTACATTGCAATAACCCAATTATTAATAGTACGGTACCGTACTGTACTATATGATTCAATGCGAATATTGCCCTAGAGGATTCATTGAGACAACAAATGGTCTTGCTGAAAAAACATTTCATGAGTTACTTCATGAACCAGAAGTTGTAAACAAGTGACTCTTTACATTTTTTATTTTACACCTAACTTTTTTTATTATTAGTTACTTAATTCATGTAATATGGTATCTAAAACAAGTAAGAAAAAAGTAATCAAGACTGTTAAAAGACAACCAAATCCAGCAGCAGTTTTAAAGAAAGTAGCATCAGTTTCAGATTCCAATAAGGCATTACAAAAAGAAATTAAAGTGATGTCAAAGATTTTTGGTGAAAATCAAAAAGTCCTTGTATCAATGAAAGGAATGATAGATACACTAACATCAACATTAGAGCATATTCAAAAACAATCAAAGCAAATTAACATAATAGAAGATGACACACAGAAATTATACGCAGGATTAAATCAAGTTAGAACACAATCCAATTTAATTAATAAAATCAACAATCAAACTGAAAAACTTGAAAATGAATTAAATAAAATTTCAGAAATACAAAAAACATCAAAAACTCAAGAGATATCTCAAAAAGTTGATGAAAGTATGAATTCAATTACAAATAATTCTCAGATGATTATTAAAATTGCTCAAAGAATTGATGAGGTAAGAGATGATCTAAGAGAAGTTTCTGGAAAGACCAATTCATTTTTAGAAATCACATCTGAGATGAATAAATTAAAAGAAAATATCGAAGAGATTTCGGGAAAAACTGAAAATCTTAGTACAGGAACTCAAGTAGTTCAAAGCCTTAAACAAGAATTTGAAAAAATAATTGAGGGCGTAGCAGGTACATCAAATCTCAATGCAGAATTAGAAGCAATCAAGATTTCAATTGATACAATATCGTCAAAAGCCTCAAAAATTGACTCATTAGGAGGCGTAATTGATGGTCTCAAACAACAATTTGAGACAGTTTCATCAACTGCAAATTCCAGCGATGCCATCAGTTTAGAATCAATTAAAGAATTAGGAGGTAAAATAGATAAAATTGAGACGGAAATTGGTTCATTATCAAAAAGAGCAGATTCGACAGCAGATACTCTAAAAAGACAAGATGCATCTACAGCAGAATTTCATAAAAAATCAGAAAAGTTATTTCAAGAAATCCAATCAGTTAGAAATGTTACAAACAAAGCATCTAGTGATTCATCAAAGGAAATGATGGCATTACTAAAACTATCAGAATATCAATCAAACATTAGAATGAATACAGAATCAAAATATGGTGAATCAAAAGATCTTGAAAAAATGGCAAAACTTACTTCAGAAATTGTAAACCTATTTGATAAAATATCAATTGAGTCAGGTGAAAAAATACCATTACCTCACGAAGTAAGACAATGGGCAGTAAGCAAAATTTTAGATTGTGCAGACAAATGGGAAATTAGATTTAGTGATGTATATTCAATTCTAACAAATGCTATAGGAAGAGACATGTTAAAAGAATCAGTTAGAATTCAACAAATTAGAGATATTTATGGAATCAGAGCAGTAGATGAAATTAGAAATGATCTAAATATTTCTTAAACACCGATTGCATCAGATTCTTTGAGTTGTGTTCTCTTTCTTTTTAGTGCAGTAAAGATTCCAATGATTACAGCAATCCAAATTATACTAGAAAATACATTTGCAATACTGACATACATGTATGGAGTTGCATCCATAATGTTAAGTCGCAATAATAAAGATCTATCATTTATGTCAAGCATTCCAGTATGGTATGCAGAATTATCTTGAGGAATAGTTGAAAGAGTATCAACACTTTGCAGCATGGAATTTACATCATTTTGTATTCTAATGAAATTAGTTGATTCAGTTGGAAACATCCATACAGGATTCTTAGAAATAATTTGACTATACGTATCAATAGTTTCAGGTAATTTCTCCAACATTGGTTCCAAATCTAATTGGATTGCAATTAGATGTGCACGAATGGTATCGGGATCAGATGAGCCTATGATACCATCAAAATGTCCTCGTATCCTGTCCAAAGGATAGATATCAGAATTATATCCATTAATTGCCATAAATCCTCCAAAAATGATTAATCCTAAAATTCCAACCATTGATAATTTGTAAACAGTATTTGCCATTTTCTCTTTCTTCGTCATTTTACGTTGTTTACTTGATTTATTTCTTTTAAATTGAGTATGAGACAGACTCATGTAAGCAATATAAAAAAATCCAAGAGTCTGAATTGCAATGATTGGTACAAATATAGGATTGTTTGAAAATATTGAAATAAAAATTGCCAATGTACCATAAACACCAAAAAAGATTTCCAAAAGAGTTGTTTGTGTGAAAGGTAAATTGTATGCTTTACCTTTCCAATCATCATTTTTGTTGATTATTCCATATTTTGGAGTTCTAAGAAACTCATTTTTCCTACCAAAGATAGCATCAAATACTGCAACGGTATTATTTACAGACATTCCAGCATTGTAAACCAATAACGCAGGCAATAGCTTAGCTTTAGACTTCCACGATTTACCATACATATTTTGTATAATCAAGATGTATGCACCAGGTCCCATTGCAAGATATGTTGCAAATGTAATGATAGGCAGAAAACTAACAACATAAAGATTAATTTGTCCTGCCAAAAGAATCGGTAATGCTAAAAATTGTATTAGCATTAACGGATAAACAATATGACGTGTAAGCTGAATGAAAGCTTGAATCTTTGCCTCAATGGAAACTTTACGTTTTACAGTAATATCAAAAAGTAGTTTTGTTGCACATTGGATAGAACCTTTTGCCCAACGAAATTGTTGTCGTTTTGCAGCATTCATTTGTGCAGGAAGTTCCGCATCAACTACAATATCAGGTAAGAAAACACATTTCCATCCTTTCATTTGAGCTCTATAACTCAAATCAAGATCTTCAACTAAGGTTGCAGTATGCCATCCTCCAGCATCTTCAATGCAGTCACGTTTCCAAATTCCAGCAGTACCGTTGAAATTCATAAACAAATGAGAATTACTTTTTGCTTTTTGTTCTATAAGAAAATGAAAATCAAGACTAAGTGCTTGTACTTGTGTGATAGTTGAATAATTTTCATTTACATGGCCCCAACGACATTGAATTAAACCAATATTTGGTTTTGAGAAATGAGGGATGGCTCGTTTAAGAAACCATGTTGGAGGAATAAAATCAGCATCAAATATTGCTACAAATTCAGTGTCAGTAATTTGCATAGCATATTTGAGAGCACCTGCTTTGTACCCTTTTCGTGTTCCACGTCGTATATGTTCAATTTGAAATCCTTGAGTTTTGTAATAGTTGACAGTTTTTTCAAGTACATCAACAGTATCATCATCAGAGTCATCTAAAACCATAATATTCATTTGATCTTTAGGATAATCTAAATTGCATACAGCATCTACAAGTCGTTTTGCAACATATTTTTCATTGTAAATTGGAAGTTGTATTGCAATAGAAGGAGTTCCTATATTGATAGTTTTAGCAATATTTTTTCTTTTGTTAGCAAGAAAAACAAGATAATAGAAATTGCAAGTGTATGCAGTAATCAAAATAGCAGAGATAATGAATAAATCAAATACTAATTGAGTGAAAGGATTTCCAGCCATCTTTATCTGCTCAAAAGTAATAGTCGATATTTATACTTGCAACAAATGCAATTATTTTGCTTCATAAATTTTGATTGCTTGTGGAGGACAAACACCTTCGCATGCAAGACAAAAAATACAATCAGGTTCTTTTGACATCAAAGGTTTTTGGCCTGAACCAGGATTTCCAGGAGTATCAAACCATTCATAGACACCAACAGGGCAAGCCTCAAGACAGCCACCATCAGCTATACAAATATCATAATCTACTGAAACAAATTCTCCCCAAATACCCATTATACCATTACTAGTACCTTTACGACCCCAAGTTTTGATAGTATGTTCTGGAGCCTCATATACAGCAGAAGGTTTAATTTTTGATTTATAATCAACATCGATTGGTCCAAGTTTTGCTCCATCTGGAATTTCAATGGAACCATCATCCTCTTCTTCATCATCATCAGTAGCTTCAATTGGTTTTGGTTTTGCACCAAGAACAATTTTAGCTAACGGAGTTAGTTCTTCAAGTCTTTGAATAGCAGCAAGTTCAGGAATTTTTTCTGATTTCACTAAATGTGAAATCATTTTATCTGCCAAAATTGTATTACGTAAAATAGTATCAATTACCATTTTTGCAAAATGGTCTGCTTTCTTTCTATAATCTTTAACCCAATTAGGATCTCCGAATTTCTCAATTGGAAATACTTGATAAATAATATCAACAACTTCACCAGTTACAATTTCTACTGTTACTGACAAATCAACTTCTTCATATCCCTTCTCATCAGGATCAGCCATGTTTTGTTCCTTCCAACGGTATGTAGCGTAAATTCTATCAGCATACATATCCATCTCAAATGCTTTTTTCAAACCATCATGAACTGATTTTAATTCTACAGGGTCTTCAAGTTTAATTGGTAATCGGTATAATCCGAGTTTAAAACCATGTAATGGATAAACACCACGCTTTGCAGTTGGGGCCTCCATAGACCAAACCCGATCTTTTAAAAGTAATGACATCTGTTTTCTATGAGTAGAATTTAGTTAAAAACGTTATCAGTCATCATCTTGAGGGCAAGTGAGTTCTCGTAGTTCAGTGTATTTTTTTTCCATGGCATTTGCATGAACTAAAACAGAAGACACATCATAGGAATCTTTAGAAAAATACCAACGAATTGGAGCCCAATGTCCAATTCCATCCATATCGTGAATCATACCTTTATCAGCCTTAACTTTTAGATTTTCATCAATCGATGTCTCTTTAATTTCTAGTCCGCGCTTAGTTTTATCTTCAAGTACTAAAGCAGTATTACCATCTTTGATAAAATAGAAAGAACCTTTCTCAAGAATTGGAAGATCTAAAAGCAATTTATTTTTCCACAGGATTACCTATCATATTACCCCATTCAGTCCAGGAGCCATCATAGTTTCTTACCTTTGGATATCCAAGTAGATATTTCAAAACAAACCAACTGTGAGATGAACGTTCACCAATTCTACAATAACAAATTACATCTTTATCTGGAGTTACACCTTTTTGTTCATAATTTTGTTTTAATTCTTCAACTCCTTTGAAGGTACCATCAGCATCATTAACTGCAGTTGCCCATGGAATATTATTTGCGTTAGGAATATGTCCACCTCTTTGTGCATGTTCCGTAGGATATTCTGGAGGAGCTGTAATTTGACCAGAAAATTCAGCAGGAGATCGTACATCAACCATTACAGTATCTTCTTTCCCAATTCCTCTACTTACATCAAATAGATATGCACGTAATCCCTCATCTGGAGGTTGTCCAATGTATTGTGATGGTGCAATTTGTGGTTCATCAGTTGTATAATCACGACTTTCTAATTCCCACTTTTTTCTTCCACCATTCATAATCTTTAGATTTTCATGTCCATAAATTTTGAAAACCCAGAAAACAAATGCTGCAAACCAATTATTAAAATCACCATAAAGAATTACTTCAGTATCAGCAGTAATTCCATTTTTAGACATTAATGCCTCAAATTCTTTTTTACCAATTATATCTCGAGTTACAGGATCATTGATATCACGCTTCCACCAAATTAAACTTGAACCATTAATGTGACCTTTTTGATATCCGTTAACAGGATCATAATCAACTTCAACTAATTTTCTATTTTCGTTTGGAGGATTTTGAGACAACCATTCAGTATCAACTAAAACTTCAGGATGTGCGTAACTCATGATTGAATTACTTCGTTTTCATACTTAATTGTTTTTACAGACGTGCGTAAAAATATCATTTTTATGTAAATACAATTCAAAAGAACTTACTTGAAACTAGAAAATGTTGCAATAGTAAGCAAAGTTGGAAATAAAGATTCAGAAAAGGCTGCAATAGATGTTGCAAAAAAATTACTTGCAAAAAAATCAACAGTATACACAATTTCACCAGTTAGCGTAGAAGGAACAAAACAAATAGAAACACTTGAAGAAATTAAGAATGTTAAATTAGATTTAGTGATTACTTTAGGAGGGGATGGAACAACACTTCGAGTTTTTCGAAATTTAGAAAATGAAACACCGATTTTAACAATTAATGTTGGAGGCAATAGAGGTATTTTAGCAGAAATTACAATTGAAGAAATTGATGAAGCATTAAATGAAATTTTAGAAGATAGATTTTTCCTAGATAAAAGAACCAGAGTAACTGCATCGTGTGGAGGAAAAGAATTTCCACCTGCATTAAATGAAATTTACATTAGCAGGGCAAACTTAACTAAAACTGCAGAAATTGAAATTAAATTTCAAAATGATACAGTAAAACAAAAAATGGATGGCGTAATCATTGCAACACCTAGTGGATCAACAGGTCATTCATTTTCATTGGGAGGTCCAATATTACACGAAAGTTTAGATGTTTTAATCATCACACCAGTTGCACCAGTTTACAGATTAGCATCATTAGTTGTTCCAGATGAAAAAATTGAAATTATTTGTTCTCAAGATTGTAATATTGCAATAGATGCACAAGTTGTAAAATCTGCAGGATACGAAGAACCAATAATTATTAAAAAATACAAAAGCCCAGCAGTTTTCATTAGATTGAAAAAAAGAGGGTTAAGACAAATGAGTAAACTTGGATTTTAGAATTTTAGACGCTAGTGCATTTTATGCAGGAGTCCCATTTAGATCATCTGAAGATTACTACACTACATCTCTGGTTTATGATGAGATACAACACATTAAGAAAAATCATGATGCACTTGGGATATTACTTGAGACAAACAGGCTGAAAATTAGAGAACCAGATGAACAATCAACTCAGGCTGCAATTAAAGCAGCAAAAGAAACAGGAGATTTTCCACAATTATCAAAACAAGATATTTCAATTATTGCATTGGGGATAGAAACAAAAGGTCAAATTATTACAGATGATTTTGCAATTTCTAATGTTGCCAAAAATATAGGATTAGTCATTGCACCAATCATGACAAAAGGAATCAAAGATGTTGGAAAATGGATTCACTATTGTCCAGGATGTAAAGCAAGTTATCAAGGTGGAAAAGAATGTTCAATTTGTGGAACTACATTAAAGAGAAAATTGTTAAAATAATAATTATAAAAAATTATTGTTGTGAGATATAAAATACAACACTAACATTAGTTGTAATCTCTTCATCACCAGACATAATTGGTGCAGATTTCATAGAAGATTCTGCAAATCCATCAAATGAGGTACGCATTGTACCATCATAGTAAGGTACTACGTTATCATGTATAATTATAGATTTTACTCCAACAATTTTTTGTTTTAATGGAACAAGTGCTTTTTCTGCTTTTTGAGTTGCATCATTAATTGCATCGGCAATCAAATCATCACTAATTTTTTGTAACTTATCATCAGATAATTGAAATGAAATATTATCAACACGATTTGCTCCCGAAGAAACTGCCACATCAATAATATCCCCAGCAGAATCAATTTTTTCAGTTTGAATTGATAAAATATTTGAAACACGGTATCCATTTAGAATTTGTTGCCAATTTCCATCAGAATCTTTTATGCTATCATATAATGGGTAAATTGAAAAATTTGATGTTTGAATATCGTCTTCAGAAATTCCAGAATTAGTTAAGGAAGAGATTACAGAATTTAATGAATTAGAATTTTGAGATAGAGACTCATTAGCAGTTTTGGCTTCAGATTCAACTCCAAGCACAATAATTAAAGTATCAGGATTTGAAGAGGCTGTAGCACTGCCAGAAACAGAGATTGTTTGTTCAGAAGGATCATATTTTTTCAGCCACTCATAAATTAATGCATCAGGAATCTCATCTTCAACAATTTGAGATTCAACTTGGTTTTCACTTTGAGTTAAAGTTACAGCAAAGGCTAAAACAAATACAACACCAATAATTACTGCGATATTAACACGATTATCCATAAATTTTCTTAAAATGTATAGTATAAAAATTCATGAAATAAAATGGCAGTAATAATTATGTCAGTGTCTTTTGAGTACTTTCTTTTTGAAGTTTATTTTTAGTAGTTAACATATTTTTAATTTTTTTTGCACGAGCTTCACCTAACCCTTCAACTTTGGCTAATTCAGAAGTTGTTGCACTAAAAACTTTCAACGGAGTACCAAATTTTTCAAGCATTCGAACTGCAAATTTTTCACCAATTCCAGGTAAACTACAAAGAGTAGATAGTTGCTGAGTTTCTAAATTAGATGATTTTTTAATTTTTTTCAGATATGGTCCTGTAGGTCCATCTTTTCTAGAACACATTGAAACTAATAATTTTACAGTATGAGATGCACTAGGAGTTGGAATTATTGGAATTTTAAATTCAAGTGCAACTCTAGAGAGGGCACCATAGAAAACTAGAGGGTTGTCAGCAATTTCTTCAATTTCATCAACGTTGCCTTCAACCAAAACAATAGGATGTTCAAAATGTTCTTTGAGTCTAGTACATTGATCATAAAGCCTTCCATCAAAAACTGAAGCCATCAAATCTTTGATACTTTTTCTTTCAACAATAGTTTCAGGTGCAACAATATAATCTCCAATAGGAAGTGTTTTCATTTCAACTGCCATACCAACAGCTTTTAGTAATTCAGGAATTCCACTTTTCCTCTCTCGTTCATCGACAATAATTCGAAGGTCTTCTAATTTCACAAATACCATTTGTAATGAATTGTTAATATCTTATATGAAATATGCTATAGGAATTATTTTCTAGGATTATCTTCAGTTGTTGCAGGAGGTGGAGGAGTAGCACCACTTTTCATCATTTCAGTGATTTTTGCTTCTTGTTCTTTGAGAGAATCTTTTACACGAACCTCTTGTTTCTCAAGAACCGTTGATCTAGTTTTTGCTAATTCAACTTTTTCCTCTAATTCATCAATTAGTATTTTTTTTGTAGATTTAATTAAAACAGTTCCAGCTTGTTTAAAGACAGAATCATCATCAGCAATTTTCTTTAGTTCTTCAAGTGCTTTTTCAGTTTCTGCTTTTTCCATTTCAAGATGTTGTCTTTGAGTCATAATAGATTGTAAATTTTGTTGAGATTGTTGTAATTTCATAATTTGTTCTTGAAGCCATGGGGGCATTTGTGGAGCAGACATAACTAAACAAAAATTTAAACTGATTATATCTTTACCGATTCAATTGTATCATAACTAGCTTGAATAAGTCTAAGCGTTGAATTTAGATTTGCTCTTAGATGTGCAATTTGATCAGTTTCAACAGAAATTACAAGTTTTTTATCTAATTTTATTTTAGTTTTAACAGGATTTTCAGGATAAAATTCATTATCAGTATTTACAGAATCATAAATTGCAGTTGTTTTATCTTTAGCATCTACAGTGATTTTTGCACTATAGTTTAATGTCATATGCAGTTCCAGCTACTTTATAGGTACATTTTTTACAAGACCAAATTCCAACAGCATCTCTGCCAAATGTCTGTGAACCACATTCTGGACAATTTCTTTTTTGTTTTAATGTAAAGTGCACTTTTGTGTATTGTTTTCTAAGTTTAATTCCATAACGTGCACCTAAACCTTTTAGAGATTTTTTTGCTTTAGCCATTTTGTTGATACTCCTGTTGTGCAGATTTTATTTGTTCTCTAATTTTTGCACCGACTTTAACAGACATGTCACCACACTCATTGATTTCTTCTTGTGTAAATCCATCACTACCGCCTTTTTGTAAAGCACAGATGTTACCATCAGAATCAGTAGTTATTGTAACTCTACAATCCATACTAGCCCATTCATCACCATTAGGATCAACTACAATATTATTTCCAATTTTTCCCATTGTTACAGATACAGGGATTGTGCTTACAGGTAATTGTTTTTCTCCACCTTCAACAACTGAAGGTTGGTCATCAACCATCTCCCATGTTGGAGTTTTTGATGTAAGTAAAGCAGCAGTTGCAGCATAAGAGCATGCATCAAATAAGTTACCATCATAATCAATTACCACAATATCGGCAAATACACCAACTACAGATTTGTCTTTTTCAATTACTAACTGAGTAACATCAACCATATGACTTTCTCTAATTCCTCTATCAACAACTCTTGCCAATTCAATTACATGAGGTTGTGGAGGACCAGTTTCAACAGTAGGATGTGAAAGTGGTAAAAGTTCAGCAGTACACATGAAAAGTCCTTTATCACCAGTATCTGGGAAAGGTCTATCTGGTTGGATTTTTACTCCACATAAAACGTCAGTATCACCAAGGTAAACTCTTGCAGAACCATTTGCTTTAGGAATTGCGTTAATTTCAATTGAGATTTCTCTTGGCTCATCTAGTGCTCTTCCGTCAATTCTTTTTCCTTGTTCTAATAATTCAAGAATTTGTGTTTTTTTTAATTGATCAATAACAGAAACAGTAGCCATATCTAATCGTCCCTATTTCCAAAATATTTGTCATGTAGTGCTTTCTTTTGAAGTTCATAAACAATTTCACATCCTTTAACTCCAACATCTACACATTTTTTATATTCTTCAGGAGTTAAAACACCATCTAATTGTAATAATGTAATTTTCTTAAGACTTGGCATATATCCAATTGGCATATCTGCTTGACCTGCTTGGTCTTCTTCATTGTTAACATCAAGAATAATAGTATCTGCAACTTTACCTGATGCAATTGCTGCAACCATATCTCTCATTGGAATACCAGCATCAGCTAATGCTACAGATGCTGCAGTAAGTGCAGCACATCTAGTTCCACCATCAGCTTGTAAAACTTCAATAAATACATCAACAGCAGTTCTTGGGAATTTTTCTAACATAACAGCAGGTTCTAATGCTTCTTTGATTACTTTGGAAATTTCAATTTCTCTTCTTGAAGGTGCGGGTCTTTTTCTTTCATCAACAGAGAATGGTTCCATGTGATATCTAACTCTTAAAATTCCAGTATCAGTATTTGACATGTGTTTTGGATGGACATCCCTTGGTCCAAATACACCAACTAAAATTTTGTTATCACCAAATTCAATGTAAGCAGAGCCATCAGCGTTTTTTAATCCACCAGCTCTAATCATAATTTTTCGTGGTTCGTCTATTTTACGTCCATCACAGCGAATGCCGTTCTTGTCCAATAGGACCATGGTTGCATCTCTTCCACCCATTATGATTCATCCTTTACATCTAACATGTCTTTAATCAAATCCGTTAAATTAGCAATATGTGCTTTTTCATTAACCATTTCAATAGCCTTTTTGGCTTTAGATAACCCTTCAGGAGTTTCACATGAAACTACAACCCAGCCATTTTGACCAATTGTTATTGCTGCATTTGTACCAATTTCAATCATCTGGATCATACTACCTTTCTTACCAATTAAACGTGGAACTTTACTTGTTGAAATTTTCACCAATACACCGTCATCAATTTTACCCAAGTCCCTATCAGAGATGGTTATGAGAGGATCTCTTGTTCTATCAAAGTTAGCAATTCTAGCAGCTACAAGATCTCCTGTTTTGAGTTTACTTGAAAGTTCATCAGCATGAGTAGAAAAATCTCGTCCAAATACATCCATTGCGGGTAAAAATCCAACATAACATGAATTGATATCCAATTCCCAAGATAATGAAGTATGAGAAACAACTTTACCAATTACAAGATCATTAATTTTAGGAAGATATTTTCCAGTTAAAGGAATAACTTTAACAGAATCCTCATAAATTTCAGAAATACCAACTGCTGTAGCAATTATGTTATTTCCTTCAAGTATAACATTTTGTTCAGGTCTAAAAGGTCCACTAGTGACTATATCGCCAGGAATAACGTATTTTCGCCTATCTGCCATTATTTCATTACCTCGACAGTGGCAGAACCCTTTGTAATAGAACCTAATCTGTCAATCACATTTGGCCTTGCTGCTGCGGGTATTTCAAGTATTGCTTTTAATGAACCATTATTTTGCCATTCTTCCTTTTTTAGAGAACCAACAGATTTCAAAACTGAATAAGATTGAGAAGCATATTGTGCAGGTATTAGAATTTCTAATTGTAAATTTTCAGATTTTAATGCAATTATTGAGCGCAATTTATCAACAATATCATTTACTTGCACTTCAACATTTTTCTGAGGATCAATTGAAACACGACCGTCTTTCATTGCCAATTCAATTCGTAATGGAGGATGAGGCAAATGGGTTTTGGGATCGACATATGTTTTAGCAATGAATTCGACGATCTGTTTTCTTTTTTGTTCAACTATTTTTCTTCTTTGATCGGTTGTAAGATTTAGATCACCTTTCTCAAACATTATTTGAGCAATTTCAGTTTTATCTTCAGTTTTAAAAGCAGTAAGTAATTTTTCGGTAGATGGTTTTGTACCTTTTCCATAATCAGTGTAAATTTCATCAGATATCAAAACAGATGAAATATCTTTTTTCTTACCAAGTTTATAATCCAAAGCAGGATCAGGTTTAACTAAAATTTCAAATTTTTCACCTTCAAAAGAATATCGAACTAATGTAGCATCAGCCATGTCTAAAATACATATTATAATTTGGTATTTATCTATACGTAAAACTAGCTAGATTTTTATGTGCACTTTGATGATTTTCAACAAGATTTGTCATCATTAGACGTAATTAGCAAAGATTCTGAAAAAATAGCTATAAAGCTAAAAGGGGTTCCATTGCAATATGCAAATGCACTGAGACGGGTATGTTTAAACGGAGTTCCAGTTTTTGCAATTGATACAGTAGATATTATTCAAAATACATCAGTACTACCAGATGAAGGATTAGCACACAGATTAGGATTAATTCCACTAAAAACAGACTTGAAAAGATTCAATGAACCATCAAAATGTGATTGTCAAAGTGAATCAGGTTGTTCAAACTGTAAAGTTCTATTAGTTTTAGATTCTGGAGAAGCAGAGGAAAGCAGATCAGTATTATCCAGTGAATTATCATCTGAAGATGAGACAGTAAAGCCAACTTCAGATAAAATTCCAATTGTTCAATTAGCTCCAGGTCAACAAATCAAAATTGAATGCTATGCAAGATTAGGACGTGGAACAGAACATGCAAAATGGAACTCATCAAACTTGGCAACTCTTACAGATACGAACAAAGATGATGAGAAAATTCTCACAGTAGAGTCAACAGGGGCATTAAATCCGGAACAAATTGTTCTTGAAGGGGTAGAAGAAGTAAGTAGAAGAGTTGTTGAATTCAAAGACATGATCAACAATATTGAAGCATAATACAAGCATAGACATTATATTTGGGTTTTAAGCCGGATTATTCACATGACTAATCAAGTTGTTATACGCATGGCAAGCGATCTCAAAAAAGCATCAGCAAAAAATGATGCTCCAATTTGGGGGAAACTAGCAGAATATGCACTAAAACCATCAATTGCAAGAAGGGATATCAACTTGAATAGAATCAGTCAATTAACTAAAGAAAATGATACCGTGGTATTTCCAGGTAAAGTTCTAGGAACAGGAAACGTATCACATAAAATTACATTATGTTCATTTTCAATTTCAAATGCTGCAGCAGCCAAAGTATTAGAAAATGGTGGAAAATTAATTTCACATACAGATTTAATCAAACAAAACCCTACAGGTAAAGGAGTTGTACTACTTGGCTAATGGAAGAATCAACAGACCTGCTGGAAGAAATTCAAATACGTCTAAACAAGAAATAGTAATTAGAACAGATAGGCCGGTTGTAGTAGATGGAACAAACCACATTGCAGGTAGATTAGCATCAAATGTTGCAAAATTACTATTACAAGGACAAAGAGTTACAGTTGTAAATTGTGAGAAAATTATGATGAGTGGAACAAGAGCAAATCAAATTAAAGAATATAGAGAATTTTTAGAAATTAACAGTATTATCAATTACAAACACGGACCTGTCCACTACAGAAGACCTGATACAATTATTGCAAAAATGATTCGTCAAATGTTACCATTTGATAGAAAACCATCAGGTAAAACAGCATATGCAAGACTTCGAACTTACATTGGTGCACCAAATGATACAAAACCAATTAAAAAAATTCAATTTGAAAAAGCATTAATCACAAGAGAAGCATCTAATTATACATCAATAGCAGAGATATGCAGAGTAATAGGATGGACTGAATAATGATTCCAAAAACTGAAATTTATTTTGCAACTAGAAAAACTGCAAGTGCACACGTATACATCACAAAAGGTGTTGGCAAAGTTAGAATTAACAATGTTCCAGTAGAGATGATACCACAAGAAACTGCTCGTGAAGTTATTTTGGCACCACTTGAAATTACAGGGGACTTGAGAGATAAAATCGATATTTCAGTCAGAGTAAGAGGAGGGGGTTTCATGGGACAAGCCAGTGCAATTGCAACTGGGATCACTAGAGCACTCATAGGTTGGACAAAATCTAAAAAAGAGCCAAAGGATCACCCATTCCCAAAATCAACTAGAGAAGACCTCAGAAAACGAATTGATGATTTTGATAAATATCTAGTAAGCGGAGATGCCAGACAAAAAGAACCAAAGAAATTTGGCGGACCTGGTGCAAGAAGAAGAAAGCAGAAATCATACCGTTAGACCGTGAAAGCCATAATTTTAGCAGGCGGTGAGGGGACTCGAGGAAAACCATATACGGAATATTTTCCAAAAGCAATGAATCCAATTAATGGAAAACCAATGATAGATTATGTTGTAAGATATCTAAAATCATTTAATTTCATAAAAGAAGTGATCATAATATCAGATTACAATGGTTTAGGAGGCCAAATTAAAAACTACTATGGAGATAGAAAAGATATCAAATTCATCCAAGATTCACAAAGTGGAACTGGAGGAGATTTACTTCATATTGAAAAAGAACTTAAAAATGAATCAGAATTTTTACTATGGTTTGTAGATAATTTATGTGCAGTAGATGTAAAGAAGATGAGAGAAACATTCAAAGAAAAAAATAGTTTTGCATGTATTGCAACCAGAACAAAAAGAAAAGAAGAAACAGGTTTTGCAATTGTAGAGGATGGAATAATTAAAGAATTCAAAGAAAAACCAGTAATGAAATTGCAATTATCAGAATGTCTAGGAATTTACATGTTAAGAAAAGAAATTATTCAAAAAATAAAGAAGAAAAAACAAAAACAAGTTAATCTTTCATATGATATCTTACAGGAATTATCCAAAGAAGGAAAAGTCAGTGCTTATGATATAGCAGATAAAGAGTGGGTTGATGCAGAATCACCAATGATTTTAGAGAGAAACAAGAAATTGGTAACGAAAATCATAAAACAGATGGGACTGTAGATTTTTCTTCAAATTCAGATATTTTATCTTCAAATTGAAAAGTTTGTGCAATATCATCCAAGCCTTCTAAGAGAATTTTTTTCTTATGAGAATTAATTTCAAATGATATATCTTCAGAAGAAGTTTTAATTATTTGATTTTCTAAATCTATCTCAATTGGACTAGTTTCTTGCAATAACTTTTCAACGATCTGGGATTCTAATGAAATTGGTAAAATTCCATTTTTGAAACAATTACTAAAAAAAATATCTGCAAAAGATGATGAAATAATTACAGAAAACCCATAATCATCCAAAGCCCAAACAGCATGTTCTCTACTAGAGCCACATCCAAAATTATCACCAGCAACTAGAATTTTTGAACCATCATACTTTGGATCATTTAAGATAAAATCAGATTTCATATTTTCATTCTCATCATATCTCCAATTAAAAAATAAAAATTTTCCAAATCCAGATTTTTGAACTAATTTTAGAAATTGTTTTGGGATAATTTGATCAGTATCTACATTTACTTTATCAAGTGGGGTAACGATGCTTTTTACATTTTCAAATGGTTCCATGTTAATTCAAATCCAATTTCCTTACATCTACAAAATGACCATTAATTGCTGCAGCTGCAGCCATTACAGGGCTAACTAAATGAGTTCTACCACCATTGCCTTGTCTACCTTCAAAATTTCTATTTGATGTACTAGCACATCTTTCACCTGGAGACAAAATATCAGGATTCATACCTAAACACATGCTACATCCAGCCTCTCGCCATTCAAAATTGGCATCAATGAAGATTTTATCTAATCCCATTTCTTCAGCTTGTCTTTTTACCATTTGAGAACCTGGAACCACCATAGCATTAACACTTGATGCAACTTTTTGTCCTTGAATAATTTTTGAAGCCTCAATAAGATCTTCTAGTCTTGCATTAGTACAAGATCCAATAAACACCCTATCAATTTTAATATCTTCAATCATAGTTCCAGATTTAAGATCCATATATTCAAGGGCTTTTTCAGCTCCCTTCTTTTGATTAGCATCACCATTAGAATATTCATCAGGGGATGGAATTGGCTCATCTACATCACAAGTCATTCCAGGATTGGTTCCCCAACTTACTTGAGGGGCAATATCATTAATGTCTAAAATAAATTGTTTATCAAAGGTTGCATCAGAGTCTGTTTTGAGAGTATCTTTCCAAGAATCTACAAGGGATTCATAATTTTTTGGAGTGTATTCTCTATCCTGTAAATAATCAAAAGTTTTTTGATCAGGTGCAATTAATCCTGCACGAGCTCCTCCCTCAATAGACATATTACAAATTGTCATTCTTTCATCCATAGAAAGATCATTGATTCCTTCTCCACGATATTCAATAACAGTACCAGTTCCACCAGCAGTTCCAATGTTTTTGATAATTGATAAAATAATATCTTTTGCAGTTACAGCATGAGGATTACTTCTTTTTCCTTCAACTCTAACTTCAAATGTTTTTGGTTTTTCTAACCATAACGTTTGAGATGCCAATACATGTTCAACTTCACTAGTTCCAATTCCCAATGCTAATGCACCAAATGCTCCATGAGTTGAAGTATGGCTATCACCACAAACAATAGTAGAACCAGGCAAAGTTATGCCTAATTGAGGGCCTATAACATGTACAATTCCCTGATTTGGGCTGTTAATATCAAATAATTTAATTCCAAAATCTTTGCAATTAGTTTCAAGGGTTTTAATTTGAACAGCAGAAGTTTGATCCAATATTGGTAAAGAACGGTCACTGGTTGGAACATTATGATCCATTGTAGCAATTGTCAAATCAGGACGTCTGACTTTTCTGTTATTCATACGTAAACCATCAAATGCTTGAGGAGATGTTACCTCATGTACAAGATGTCTATCAATGTAAATTAAATCTGGTTCATTTTGTTTTGTAACAACAATATGAGACTCCCAAATTTTTTCAAAAAGTGTTTTACCCATTTTAATCCTGATCTGGTTTATACTTGAATAATCCGCCGGCTGCAATTATTTTTCCAATAATTTCAGAGAATGGTTTCATTTTGTATGTTTGATTTTTTGTGATATTTTTTATTTCATTTTTTGAAACATCAATATCAATTTCATCACCTTCAGAAATTCCATCATATGCATCTTGATCAATTTCAATAGGTAACAAAAATGCACCATCTACAGAATTTCGATAAAAAATTCTTGCAAAAGATAAAGCAAGAATTGCTTTTACCCCACAATGAGATAATGCAATAGGAGCATGTTCACGAGATGAACCACATCCAAAATTCTTTCCAGATAAAATAAAATCACCTTCTTTTACTTTAGAATGAAAATCAGGATCTAATCCCTCCATGGCATGGGTTGCAAGTTCGGCATAATCGTGTACTTTGAGATATTGACCAGGGATTATTACATCAGTGTCAATATTATCACGAGCATATTTTATTATATTTCCCTTCATATCAAATCCCTTGGGTCAGTAATTTTTCCAGTAACTGCAGAGGCTGCTGCAACCATTGGAGATGCAAGATAAGTTTGAGATTCAACATGACCCATTCTGCCTGGGAAATTTCTATTAGTGGTACTAATACAGATTTCATCTTTTGCCAATACTCCCATGTGGGCACCACAGCAGGCACCGCAAGTAGGTGGACCAACTGTAGCACCAGCATCTAAGAAAATTTTCAAAAGACCATTTTCCATAGCACGTTGATAAATTGAGATTGCTGCTGGTAAAATTTCAGTTCTAATCTTTACTTTTCTTCCTTTGAGAATTTTTGCTGCAGCTTCCAAATCTTCGTATTTTGCACCAGTACAAGAACCAATGTATGATTTATCTAATTCAACAGAAGGAGCTTCACTTACAACACATGTATTATCAGGTGAGAATGGTTTTGCAATTATTGGTTCCATTTCAGAACTTTCAAATTCAAATATTTTAGAATATTCGGCATCAGAATCACCAGTAACTAAATTAAGATCAGTAGCACCTCTTTGAGAAAGATAGTCAACTACTTTTTGATCAGGTTCTACAATTCCGTTTTTAGCTCCTGCTTCAGTTGTCATGTTACATAATGTCAATCTACTTTCAATAGACATTTCATCAATTCCACTTCCACCAAATTGCATGGTCCTATATGCACCACCATCGTTTCCAATTTCTCCAATAATTTTTAGAATCAAATCTTTTGCCATCACATGATCAGGTAATTTTCCATTAAGTTTGAAATAGTAAGTTTCTGGAACTTTAAACCAAATATTTCCATTTAACAAAACATATGCAATATCAGTATGACCTAAACCACATGCAAATGCTCCTAAAGCACCAGTTGTATTTGTGTGAGAATCACCACCAACATAAACATCACCAGGCATTACCATTGCTTCTTCATGAGATAGAGTATGGCAAATACCATACTGACCCATTCCATATTTGAAGTGTTTTTCAATACCATAATTTTTTGTGAAATTTGATAATTTTACAATATTTTCTGCAGATAGTTTATCAGCTGATGGTACAAAATGATCTTCAGCTACCCAAACTTTGGTAGGATCCCATAATTTATCAACTGAAATTCCTTGTTTCTTTAATTTATCAAAAACCTTGATCACACCAGGTCCAGACACATCATGCATCATTACTTTATCAACATCAGCAAAAATCACATCATCAGGTACTACTGAGGATTTGCCTGAGGCACGTGCAAGGATCTTCTCAACTATATTCATGATTCAAAAAGTTCGCTCTTGGGATTAAAAGCTTTTCAGAACAATAAAAAAGAAATAGAATCTATACAATATTGTGCAATTAACAGTATTACCACTACTAGCAGAAAAAATGGAAAATGAATTTGATATTTTTGAAGCATTAGAAAATACTTTAGAGAAAAATGAAACAAGATTACAAGAAGGAGATGTTATAGTAATTTCAACAAAATACATCTCAAATTCACAAGGAAGAATTGTAGATTTGGAGAAAATTAAAGCATCAAAATATGGTATGAAGATTGCAGATGAATATCAATTAAACCCAGGAATTGCAGAAATCATCATTAGAGAATCAGATAAAATTTTTGGAGGAATAGGAGGGTTTGTCATTACATCAGCAGATAATATCATGGCACCAAATGCTGGAATTGATAAATCAAATGCAAAAAAAGGTAAAGCAATCCTATATCCAACAGATCCTTTTCTAATTGCAGAACAAATTCGAAGAAAAGTTTTCTTAAAATTATTAATTCATGTGGGAGTGATTCTAGTAGATAGTAGATTAATGCCAGCAAGAATTGGAACCTCAGGAGTTGCAATATCATGTGCAGGAGTAGAACCAGTTTTGGATATGAGATCCAAAAAAGATCTAGATGGGAATCCATTGAAAGTTACATTTCAAGCAGTTGTAGACAATCTTGCAACAATTGCAAATCACAAAATGGGCGAAGGTGCTGAATCAAGACCATTTGCAATAGTTAGGGATTCGGGTGCAAAACTTACAGATAGAAAAATAAATTCTTCAGAAATGGCAATTGCACCAGAGCAATGCGTGTATGTTAGAGGCCTTGCAAATCCCCCAAAAAACAAGGGTACAAGGTAAGTTTTTTTTAAATAGAGGAATTTGAGATAGAAAATATGGAATATTTGACAACATATCCAAAAACGATCTCATTTATCGATGGATTAAAGCACAAAATCCATGTAGATAATAAAGAAGGAGTAGAGCAACTCCATATTGTTGTCAAAAAAAGTTTTGAAGAATTAACTAAAATATTTAGAGCAGAAGGATTTACCAAAGTAAAACTAGAACATAAACAACCAGACCAAATTGGTAGCGGTCTAAATTTGAAATTAAAAAAACCATGGGAGATGCATGTTAGAATGGTAGATTTAGAAGACGGAAAAATTGGCATTCATGCAGAAGTTGAAGTATCAAGGGATTATCTTCAACATTTGTTTTCACAAAGAACTCCTGTGGTTTATGAAGTTGAAGAGATTTTAAAAAAATATCAAATAGATTACAATATCTGGCATGATAAAATAAAGAAAAACATTACAACAGTAGTAGATAATTACAAAGTTAAACTTGCAACTCCGGGAATTCCGGTATTTGCATGGAAGCCAATGTTATTTGTAATTGGAACGGTAATGGTATTGTATGGATGGAAGTTTTTCAATACCATTTAATAATAATTAAAAATTTAATTTACAAAAAAATTATCTAAACACCGAGTGTTTCTGCTTTACTTAATTCAAGAAATACTTTATCGCCAACTGAAAGACCCATCTCTTTGTATTCATGCATTTCAAGTTTTAATTGAGTAATTCCTGATTGCATTCCCATACCACCACCACCAGCACCAGACATCATCTTGTTGAGGTCTTTCATCATATCATTCATGTTTGAAAATCCCATTACCTTTGGAGAGCCAAAAGCAGCAGGGGGATTTTGAGTTCCTTCCTTTAGATCTTTTAGTGATGATAGTGAAAGTACAACATATGGTGCTCCATCTGGGGCAGAATCAATGCTTTTTACAACAAATTCTTTCTTCATAAGTGACCTAGAAAGTATATCTATATAATTTTAATATTTTGAAGCTAAATTTAGATGAAAATTGAAGCTTTAATTAGAAATTTGAATAGTTTGTAATATTGTCTGAGCCTCTAGAAACAAAATTAGAATATTATGGTATCTCACCTTGGGAAATAGAAGTTCTTTATGGATTTCTACATTCTAGATTTACAGTACTGCAAGAAGAAATAGAAAATAATGATGAAAAATTTGTAAGTTTTCTAAATATCGACATTCCCCTAGAATTTAATGAGGCATTTTTCAAATGGTTTGATTTTAAACGTTGGGAAAAAGTAAAGGATGTTTTAAAAGAATACAAAAGAAGAAGGGGAAGTCGTAATGCATTAAAAATTAAAATCAATTTTGCTGGAAATCCAAAAATTGTATTTACAGTGGATGTAGTGGATAGACAATGGTTTAACAATGCAGTAGAAAAAATGGATTTTGTAATAGAATTATTACCACAGCATCTTGATCCTAAAAAACTTCCAACAGGAGTTAGAGAAATTAATTACAAATTTGATGTGGAATCAGTTAGATGGAGATTAGATACAGCAAAATCAAAAGATAAAGAATATTCATTCAGAGGAGACATCTGGAAAGAAATTCAAAAAGAAGTCAACTAAAAAATAAAATTATACATCTAAGGAATCAAGAATTTTTGAAACATCAGTATTTGGTGATCCATTATCAGATATGATTTGTTTTGCTGGAGGATTTTCAAGGTAATTCGGAATCTTATCAGTTAATCTAGTACTGAAAGGTGAAACCAATTCATTTTGATAGAAGACTCCTGTTGGAATTTTATTCCCCCACTCAAGTGATTTTATCAAAGCTTGAGATAGTTTTTCATTAACTTCAACTTCTCCAGCATAATTTACAGTTGGATCAAATTTTGTATCTTCAAGTTTATAAATTCTAGAATGCCTCTCCATAGACTCTTGTGCTAAATCTACACCAGCATACCAATCTCTTGTATTAACATCATTGTAAGTAGGACAAGGTTGTAATACATCAAGAAATGCAAGGCCTTTGTGTTTGACTGCTTTAACGATTAAATCTTTAAGATGTCTTACATCATAAGAATATCCCCGTGCAACAAATGTAAAACCACTAGCTACTGCCAACCCAATTGGGTTTACATTAGAATTAGTATTTGGAGAAGGAAGAGATTTTGTTTGCTCCCCTAGTTTGAGTGTTGGAGATGCTTGTCCTTTTGTTAAACCATAAACACCATTATCAAAAATAATGTAAGTCATATCGACATTACGTCTACCAGCTGCAACAAAATGACCTGCACCAATTCCCAATCCATCACCATCACCACCAACTGCAACAACAGTCATGTCAGGATTTGCAAGTTTTCCACCTTGAGCAAAAGTTAGAACTCTACCGTGTAATGTGTGAACACCATATGTATTGATGAAGTGAGATGTTTTTCCAGAACAACCAATTCCTGAAAAAATTGTAGCTTTATCACGCTCAATTCCCATCTCAGCTAATGCCATTTGTAATGCATTTACAATTCCAAAATCACCACATCCTGGGCACCAATCATTATGCACATCTGTCTTGTAATCAGCAAGTTTAGGCGCCATGACTAAGAATCTCCCTTTTTCCAGCTTTATTTTCTACAATTTTCTTTAATGAATCATAAATTTCAGTACTTGTCATTCCTCTTCCAGTATATTTCAAAATATAATAATCAATTTCTCTAGTAAGATTTTGTTTGAAAATCTTACCGAATTGTCCTGAATAATTTGCTTCAATGTCAATCAATACTTTAGCATCTTTTAGAAGAGATGCAACATATTCAGTAGGAAACGGATGTAGCAATTTAATTTGAACAAATCCAATATCAATGCCTTCTTTTTTTAACATAGCTTGTGCATCAAGGATAGGACCCTTTGTAGAACCCCAAGAAATTATTGTGTAATCATGAACTTCAAATGATACTGCTTGTTGAATTATTGGAATAGATTCTAATACTAAATCTAATCTAGACATTCTCTTATCCATCATCTTAATACGAATTTGTGGATCTTCTGTGATGTGTCCATATTCATCAGACTCGTCACCAGTATTCCAAAATACACCATTGTCCATGCCAAGTTTAGAACGTGGAGATATTCCATCATCAGTAAAAGCAAATCTTTTGTATTCACCTTCAACTTTATCTAATAATTTACCACGATCAATTGAAATTTTCTTTGGATTAAATTTCTTGCAAGTTACAACAGAACTTGATAAAAATTTATCCATCATGTGAATTACAGGGATTTGGTATTTGTCAGAATAATTAAAACAATTACCAGTATCATAGAAACTTTCCTCAATATCCCCTGAAGCATAAACTATTTTTGGAAAATCACCACATCCAGCAAATACAGTAAAAAGTAAATCATCTTGACCATGACGAGTAGGCAAACCAGTTGAGGGTCCACTTCTTTGGTATAGAGTAATTACAACTGGAACCTCATTAATTCCAGCCCAGCCAAGTGCCTCAGTCATTAACGCAAATCCAGGACCAGAAGTAGATGTTGATGAACGAGTTCCAGTAAGGGCAGCACCAATCATCATGCCTATTGCAGAAATTTCATCTTCAGTTTGAATAACAATAGTAGAACCAGGTCTATTATTTTCAATTTCTAAAATTTCATTGGATTCTAAATAGACACTTTCATCAGAAGCAGGAGTAATGGGGTAATAAGACTGGAATCTACATCCTGACACCATTTTACCAAGTGAAGTTCCAAAGTGACCCTGAACAAGAATTGTGTCAGGTTGTTTTTGTGTACCAGTTAAAGTGTGATTAAAGTTTTCAAAATTATTTAATGCATAATTGTAAGAAAAGATTGCAGCTTTTTTATTCATTTCTGCAATTTTTGGTTTTTTAGAAAATATGTCATCAATAGAATCAACTAACGAAGTAGATGGCATGTTTATCAATCCTAAAGATAATGAAACTCCAAGTACATTGTACATTCTAACTAAACCACGCATTCTAGGATTATCAAGTTCTTCAGAAAGTTCTGTTAGCAAACTTTTGAAAGATACAGGAAAAAGTTTTACTCCATTTTCTTTAGCAGTTTCTAATACTCCTGCAATAGTAAATGGTTTATTTTTTGATTCCAGAAATTTATGTAATCTTTCTTTGAATGGTGCATCCAGAGTTCTAACTCTATCAGTATCTATATTTTCTAATTCAGAATCATAAATAATTCCACCATCAGATGTAACTTCATCAAAATGACGAAATATTGTTTCAGCATCAAAAGACACCATCAAATTTACATCATTTACATTGGAATGAATATTTTCATCAGAAATTCTAACTGTAAAATAGCTGTGCTCACCCTTGATATTGGAATAAAATTCTCGTTTACCAAATATTTGATAGCCCATTTGTGCACAAACTTTGGAAAAAATATTTGCACCAGATTCTACTCCACTACCTTGCGGTCCACCAATTAACCAAGTAAAATCAGTAGAGCTCACAGATATTCACAACCTTTTTTCAAATAATAACCACATGGTAAAGAATTATTCAATTATCCACCTGTAGCTGCATCAAATAATGCACATTCACATTTATCACGTTCACCACAATATGGACAAACACATACACATTTTTCAATAGAATTACCACAATCCACACAAATAGCAAATTCTTCTTCCTCTTCAATTTTAGAAGACATGATAAAGATACAAAGAAATCGTATAAATGGTTTGAGATAAATCTGAAGACTGATGAAAGAAAAAATATTTCTTACAAGAATATTACATGATTTTGCATTAAAAGAGTTAAAAAAGAAATTTCAAGTTGAAATCCATACAGGAAAAATACCCATACCTCAAAAAACATTAAAATCTAAAATTAAAGAAGTAGATGGTTTAATCTGTTTTCCATATGATAAGATAGACAAAGAAATAATTCAATCAGCAAAAAATCTCAAAGTAATCAGTACATACAGTGTAGGGTATGATCACATAGATACACGATTTGCAAAAGAAAATAAAATTAGAGTGGGATATACTCCAGAAGTTTTAACAGATGCAACGGCAAATATGGCATTTGCATTATTACTTGATTCATTAAGAAGAATTTCAGAAGGAGATAGAATTATCAGAAAAGGAAAGTGGAAGCAAATCTACGGAGCATATGATTATGTAGGATTAGATCTTCAGAGTAAAACTTTAGGCATAATTGGTCTAGGTAGAATTGGAAAAATACTTGCAAAAAGAGCAAAGGCATTTGATATGAAAATAATATACCACAATAGAAAACAAATTTTGAAAACTCAAGAGAAAAAATTAGGTGTAAAATATACTACATTTGACAAATTAATTACTCAAAGCGATATAATATCAGTTCATGTTCCACATACAAAAGAAACCAATCAAATGTTTGATATGAAAATTTTTAAAAAAATGAAAAAGGCATCATTTCTCATAAATACATCACGTGGTAAAGTTGTAAATGAAAAAGATCTTGCAATAGCATTAAAACAAAAAATAATTGCTGGTGCAGGTTTAGATGTATTTGAGACAGAACCAATAAACAAAAACCATCCATTTCTCAAATTAGAAAATATAGTATTAGCACCACATGTAGGAAGTTCTACAAAAGAAACTAGAATAAAAATGGCAGAAATAACTACTAAAAATTTAATTTTAGGAATGAATGGTAAAAAACCAATTTATTCTATCGGATATTGATTATCACGCGTAAGTTAGAACATACTAAAATGTTGAGTTTTTATATTGAAATTATAAAATAGTAACAAGTTGAAAAAATTCAAACATACTAACGAAGAATTAGAATTAGCAAAAATACAAACTGAAAAAGACAAAAAGAAAAAAGAATCAGAAGACTGATACTTTTTTGCTTGTCTTTTTCAGACAAGATTTTTTTTTAAAATTTAATTTTAGAAGAATATTTGTTTTGTAAGGAATCATAGAGATCTTTTCTTACATGAACCAAATTTTTTGATTCATCATACATTTTTGTAAAAAATGCAGCCATAATACGCTCATCATTTTCATCAAAAAATCTCACACTAAAACTAATTTTATCAGGTCGTTGTTCTTGAATAAATTCTGCAGATTTAATCATCTCAGAATTGATGTGCATGTGTGCAGGACCATCATTATCTCCAATTGTAATCCATTTTTCTTTTTGTCGTATAGTAAGATGATTGCTACGAATTTCGCACGTTGCACCAATATTTTTTGTAATCAATAAGACATCATCAACTTTGATTATATCAGATAATAGTTCAAAAAGCAATAATTATTTAAGAAAAGTGAATTATTATAATTTTTTCATATCAATTTGAACAAAATCATCAATATCACCATGAACACAATCTGTTCCTACTGATTTTACGGTAGTAAAACTAATTTTACCCCTATGAATTTTTCCTTCTTTTTGTAAAATTCCAAGTTTACCAGATACGACGGATTTATGTTTCTGACAAGTTAATCCAAACATGTACTCATCCTTACCATCAATAATAGATACAATAAATTCAGGAGGATTAACACATTGTTTTCCTTCTTCACTCACTGAGCATTTATCTGGCATCATAATAAAATTAAAAATTATATCAAATATTAATCTTAAGTGTTATAGATTTAATTTAATATCAGATAGCACAGACTAAAACTAATTGAAAGATAATTTTGATTTAATAATAATTGGAGGAGGTATTTTAGGAACTTCACTTGCATATTTTTTATCATTCCTAAATAAATCAAAAAAAATTGCAGTCATCGAACAAGAACATAATGTTGCACATCATACTAGCGGTAGAAATACCGGAAAAGTTCATGCACCATACCTATACAATCCTGAAAAGAAAAAACTATTTGCAAATGCTGCATTTCATGGTTATGAAATGTGGAAAGAATATTCTAAATTACAAAATTTACCATTCAAAGAAGATGGGGTAATAGAAGTTGCACTAGATGAAAAAGGAATTAAAGTTCTTGAAAAATATCTAAAATGGGGGAAACAAAATGGACTTGAAAAAAAGGATATTGAACTAATAGATAAAGCAGAACTTAAGAAAATTGAGCCAGAAATAAAATGTGAGGCAGCTCTTTATGTACATAGAGATGGTTCAACAGACTATTCCATACTAACAAATTCAATCATGAAAGATAGTAAAAAAAATGGAATTGATTTTCTTTTTGATAAAAAAGTAACTCGAATAAAAAAAATCAATGATAAATGGGAAATAACAATTAATGAGAATCATAAAATTTTTACAGATTTTTTGATTAATGCCGCAGGAGGTAAGGCAATTGATATTGCACATAATATCGAAGTTGCAAAAAACCTTACAGACGTACATTTTAGAGGAGAATATTGGAAAACTCCAAAAAAATATCACAGTTTAACTAAAACCAGCGTCTATTCGGTTCCAGAATTCCCAGATTATCCATTTTTAGATCCTCATTGGATAATTCGAGTTGATGGAAGTTGTGAAATTGGACCAAATGCAGTTCCAGTCTTTAGTCCATATGGATATGATACTGCAGAAAATATCAAAGAGTTCATACCAAAAGTATTTGAAATGCTTGGTTCAGGTGCAAGAAAAGCAATATTTGACAAACAATTTCAAGAACTAGCTTTTAGTGAAATACAATCATCAATGTCAAAATCAGTAATGATTGAAAGAGTAAAGAAATTCTTACCAAAAATTAATCCAAAAGAAATTACAGAAAAAGGAACTGCAGGAATTAGATCATCAGTAATTAATGAAAATGGAAAGTTTGTTCCAGATGTAATTTTACTTGAGGAAGAGACATCATTTCATATTTTAAATTATAATTCACCAGGAGCAACAGGAGCATTACCGTTTTCAGCATATGTAATAAATCAACTACACAAAAAGAGTCTATTTGAAAGTGAAGATATAGAGGCACAATGTGGACCTTGGAAATTTAACAATATTATTGAAAAATTAGAAAAATAAAAATGGCGCCGAGAGGGAGATTTGAACTCCCGTTCCCTTGCGAGAACGCGCTTTATGGTTAAACAATTTCCAGGCGCGCGCCCTACCAGGCTAGGCGACCTCGGCAGAAGTCTTGCGACAATTCTATTTCATAAAATGTGATTATAAATTATGTTATTACTAGATAAAAAAATTACTTCCAAATTGTTACAGTAGTTGATTTTTCTACATTATTTCCATCTACATCCATACCTTTAACAGATATTTTGTAAACACCATCCAACGCAATAGCACGATCATTTTTAATTTGATCCCATGAAAAAATAATTTCATCTCCAGGATTAAGAGTGGAAATTACTTGAGTAGATACAGGGGAATATATCAAGATTCCAGATAATCCAGTAATTTTCAAACCATATGATGAATCTGAAAAAGTTAATGCATTAGTTCCAGAATTTATAATTTTAATTTGTATTAATTCATCTTGTTTAAAATCAAATTTTTCAGTAACTATAGAAATAGAAGATCCTTCAACAAAAACTAATTGAGTTGTAGTTTTAAAATCAATAAAATAAACACCAAGTGCAAATCCAGCAACTATTCCAACACCAATAAAAATAACGAGACTTTTTGCTAACACTTCTTTGAAAATAAATTTAGGATGTTTTAATCCTTCGGAGTAGTGGGTTTTGTTCGCCATTTTTTTGGATATGTATTTGGGGCCATAATTATTCTTTTTGTGACAAATGCATATCCTTTGGTAGCATCACGAATCTCTTCTTCATCCATTGTGGATTCAGCTAATGCAACAGCTTCACCTTTTTGTGTATAAATTCCAACAATATCACCTACTTTCAAATGTGAAGATATTTGTAAAACTCCAGGAATTGCAAGTTGAGCTCCATGACACATTGCATCAACTGCAGAATCACGGATTACTACAGATTTTAATTCACTTAGAGCAAATTCAACGGGTTTTATCATTTGCATTAATTTGGTATCATCTTTTTTTTCTTCCCAAACAGCAAATGCATCAGCCAATTCATGCAAAGTAACTAAACCATCTTTCTCATGAAATTGGTCAACTCTACTTCGTCTTAATTCAACCATTGTTGCTCCAGGACCTAAAACTTCACCAATGTCATAGTATAATTTTCGAATATAGGTTCCAGCTTCACATAAGATTCTAGTTAAGAGTAATCTTTCTTTTTGTTCAATTACTTCTAATTCATAGATAGTTCTAGTTCGAGTTTGTCTAACAACAGCAGAACGTTGAGGGGGTTTTTGAAAAAGTTCACCAGTAAACATTTGGATTATTTCAGATAATTTTTCCTTAGATGGTAATGAATGCAGTCTACCTAATGCATGATATTCTTTAGGACCATATAGTAGAACTCCTAGGGCTTTTGTTGCTTCACCTAATCCTAATGGTAAAACCCCTGAAACTTGAGGATCCAAAGTTCCACTATGACCAATCTTTTCAAGTTTCAAAATTCGTTTTGTCCATGCTACAGTTTCATGGCTTGTAGGTCCTGGAGGTTTATCTAAAAGAATAAGTCCATTGTTCAATAATTGTTCAATAGTTCGTTTATCATAGTATGTTCCATAAGCATCATCAGTAATATCCTGATCAATTTCAATTAGGTTCTCAAGTTGTTTGAGAGTCATAGTAGTTTTCTCACAGTTTCTGTTGTAACATCAATTACTTGATTTGCAGTTAAATTATCAGTATTAATGATTACATCAAATACGTCCTTATCTTCACCAAAACTAAAACCATATAGTTTTTTGTATAATGCTTTATTTTTATCAAAACGAGCTTTTGTTATCTCATATGCATTTTCTGAACTCATATTATCTCGAGATTGCATTCTCTTTGTACTACTTTCATGAGAACCTTCTAGCCATATTTTCACACCATTTTCAATTAACCAAGGTAATGTATAACTAGTAATCACCATGCCACCTTGATTAAACAAGTCAGTTAATTTTTTATCTAAATTTTTATCAAATTCAGAATTTTGTTCACGCTGATTTAAAAATGTCATTCCTTCAGGAGTATCCCACCAATCATCACCATCAGAATTAAATCCCTGTTCTTTGGCCATCTCTTTTAAAACATCTCCACCACTGAGATATTGAAAATTAAATTCTTTAGCTAATCCTTTAGCAACAGTTGTTTTTCCGACTGCAGGAGGGCCAGATATGACAATAGATTTTGTCAACCTAGATCCATTGTGGTTCTAGTAAGTCTCATAATGATTCCACTAAATGCAATAGAAGAAAGGAAGTACCAAGCCCAAAGCATTATATGATTTTCTTTACCATAGCATATGTTTGTTGTATCTAAAGCTTGTTCTGCAGTACAAGTTAGTTGGAACATATCTCCAGGAATCACATTAAGTGGTATTGGAGAAATAGCTACAGTGTAAGAGAATAGTACTGGTAAAACAAGATAGAAGATTAGAATTAAAGGTACAAAGGTAATCATCATTGGTCGCATATTCATTTGCATCATCTCCATAGACATTTTGTTCATGTACGAAGATTTTTTTCCTAGTTCTGCAGATTTTGCTTGATCTTTAGATCTCATTGCAGCCATTCTTGCTTTTTGCCATGCTTTAGTTTCTTTCATGATTCTTTTTAGTTTAGTTTGATCAACCATTTTTCTTCTAACTCCGGAATTGAAAACATTAAGCAAAATACCAAATCCAGTTACAGCAAACATAGTAAGAATCAAACCCTTAACCATAGGGTCATCACTGCCAAGTGCCATTCTACCTTCACCACCTAGAAAATCAGGTAGTTGGAGAAGTGCTGAGTCGATAAAGAGTAGAATAAAGTTGAAATCCATTTTTTACAGTCCTATTGCCTTGATTATTTTATCTGCTGCCTCATCAATCTTTCCCTCACTATTAAAAACATGTCTGACTGGGGAGCCTGTAATTACAGCACATGCAGAAATCATACCAGTTTGATAATCAAGCTCCTTCTTAATATTAGCTAGTGTTATTTTATCTCTATTTCGAGTGTCATCTTTCATTCGTCGATTATAGATTTCTTCAGGTTTTGCTGATACTGAAACAAAATTGCTAGGTTTGATAATTTTCAAAACATGTTCAGGTAGTCCAGGGTAGTATCCTTCTGGAGAGTTGATAAATGCATGAGTGTCTATAATTACAATTTCTTCATCATGAGTAGCAATTGTTTCTGCAGCAAGTTTTTGAAGACGTTGTTGCTCAGATATAGATAATTTTCTTAAATCATCTCTATCTTTTAATCCATTTTTTGTAGCAACATCAAACATTAAACTTCCATAATTAATTACAATTACATTTTTTTTATGATTCTTTAAGATTTCAACCATTGTTGTTAACAAGGTACTTTTCCCAACACCTGGGATCCCAACCATGAGAATTTTCTTATTTTCTTCCAAGTAATTTACCCAACCGCGGCATAACAACTTCTACTTGTTCTCTAACTAATTGTGTGTAATAATTAATCATAATATCTACCATAAGTAAGATTCCAATTCCAGATCCAAATACACCAAGAACATCAGATACTCCTGCTAAGAGACCCAAAATACATGAGCCAATAATTGTAACAGATGGAATGTACTTGTTTAGTAATGCTTCAACTGGTTTGTTTGATCTTCTAAATCCAGGAATTTGTACATCTGCATCAAGTAAGTTTTGAGCTGCACTCTTTGGCGATAAACCACCAAGTTCAACCCATAGTTTACCAAATACAACTACAATTCCAATCATAAACAAAACATATCCTACTCCCCGCATTGGATCTAATGCTGCAACATCTAAACCACGAGGCGGTGTTACATAGTAAATAAGCCCACCAACAGGGGTAGAAGGACTAGTAGGATCAAATTGCGCTATAAAATTCACAAAGAAATTATTGTTACGCGGGTTAAAGTTTGACCAAATCATTTGGAATACAAACACAGCGTTTGCAGTTAATGCAGATGCTAAAATTACTGGAATGTTAGAAACATACATCATTTTGATAGGATATACAGCCTGAAATCCTCTATATTTTGTAGAAACGATTGGGATTTCAATTTTCATACCTTGAGTAAATACAAGTATCAAAATTATCCCAGCAGTAAGACAAAGTCCAAAAATACTCGGCAGTTGATTTGAACGGAATAATACATTTCCAAGATCACCACTACCAATAAGAGATTCTATAGTATATGGAATTATACCAATCATTCCACCATCACCCGCAGGTAATGGACTAAACAGACTCCAAAGAATTTGTTGAGCAACACCTGCCATAATGAATAAACTAATTCCACTACCAAGTCCCCAGCCTTTTTGGATTAATTCATCTAAGAACATAATCATGATCGACGCTACCATCAGCTGCCCTATAATCACATACAGAACAAACGGTTCAGATGGGCCACCATAAACTGCTACAGCATAGACAATAGATTCAGCTACAATTACAATGTAAGTTACCATTTTTGTTGCAGTTTGAAAAATACCTCTTTCTTCTGGTTTCTTGAAATCAAATTTCAAAATATCAGAACCCCTCAACAATTGCATCAAAAGTCCAGCTGTTACAATAGGCCCAATTCCTAATTCAATTAAAGTACCTTGTTGGGATGCAAAAATAACTCTAGCAAATGCTAGGAAATCAAATTCAGGGGCTGTTGCTCCAAATAATGGAGTTTGTCCCATTACCATGTAGATAAGTAAACATACTCCACACCAAAGTAATCTAACTTGTAGAGGGATTTTCTTTTTTGGTTTTGGAACTTGGGGTAAGTATGGTTCTGCTTTGAAAACCATTTTTCTAATCATAGAAGTTAAAGTACCTTCAGCCATTTTCAGTTACCTAAGCCTCAGTGATTTTTTCTTCGGATATAGATTGAAAAATTTCACCGCCAACAGATTTTAATTTTTCTTCAGCAGATGCAGTAAATTGTTGAACTTTGACAGAGTATCCATTAGTAATTTTTCCACCACCGAGAAGTTTTTCGTATCCTGCACTTTTAAGATCGACAACTTTCTTTCCACCTTCTTCTTTACCAAATTTGGTGAACAAGTCATCTAAATCTCTAACACTAGCCCATTTTTTTATAATATTTTGATGAGGTACTGCAGGAGGTTCATGACCATAATGGTTTGGATCTTCTTTTATCATAGTACTTCTATGATGTTTCTTCATACCAGTAATTCCAAGACCACCTTTGTGACCACTTGCACGATGTTGACCTACTTGTCCCCATCCCATGTGCCTGCCACCTCTAAGTCTTCGAGTCTTTCGTAATCTAGTTGCCATGTTAAATCATTCTCCTAACTATAGTATCAAGTTCTTTGTTAGCACCAAGAACACCTTTTTGACCATATAATTTCTTGGTGCTTCTTTTGAATCCATGTACTGGAGGTGCCAAAGCAAACCAAGGTTTTAGGGGAGATAATTTTGATAATGTAGCTTTTCCCTCAGCCAAAGCAGTTCCAAGTTCTGCAGCATTTGCAAATCCAAGTTCTTTTAGATCCTCATCAGTAATTTTTTGATATCCACCTTTTCGTGCTTTCTTTTCAATTAATTCTTGTGCTAATGATGCATCAATTTCAATCCAAGAAACATAGTGTTGTACTTTACGTAACATTCCCAAAGTATTATCCTTGATAGGTAAAATTGTTGCACGATATTTTTTATCTAATTTTAATAAAGTCATAGTAGTTGTTGCCCAATAGGGACAATCTGCTTGACCTTTAATTCTAACAACAAGATATGCATTTGCCATTTTTATCATCCTTGACTGAATGTCTGTCTAAGACAATCCAGTACAGCTTTTGAAGTTGAGGTCATTGTAGGAGTAGAACCTTTTGCGGTAGTCCATGCATCCTTAAGACCTGCTAATTCTAATAATCGTTTAATTTTTCCACCTGCAACAAGACCTAATCCACGAGGTCCAGGAATAATTTCAATAGTTACACTTCCACCTTTTCCTCTTACTTTGAATGGAACAGAATGATGTTGATCACATCTACATTCCCAACTACCACATCCCATTTTGATTGGTTGGATATTCAGAAAAGCTTGACTAGTTGCTTTTTCAATAGCAATTCTCATTTGTTTAGATTTACCTTGACCAATTCCCAAATAACCATTTTCATTTCCTGCTGCAACAATTGCTTTGAATCTAGTAGATTGACCATTAGAAGTCATTTTTTGAATAATACCTACATCAACAACTTCACTTTTTAAATCAGGTAACAATTTTTTAATAATTCCAGATTCTTGAATTCTTAATCCAGATTCTAAAATTTCTTCAATAGAAGTAATTTCTCCAGAATCAACTTTTTTTCCTAGAATAGTTTTTGGTACCCAAACTTCTACTTCAGGTTCTCTTCGAGGTCTTCTAGGACGTGCATCAGCAGCTCCAGGTGGGCCACGTCCATATATTGGAGGGCCTCTACCTCTTCCTCCTTGACCAGGTTTAGATTGTCCAGGTTTAGATTGTCCAGGTTTAGATTGTGCAGTTTGACTCATGTCTATTTGACCTCACTATCTATAGTGGATTTAATTTTAGAAACTTCATTTTTAACAGTAAGATGTTCGCCATTGATTCTTTCATCAGCAGGAAATGATTCAGAGTCAGCAGGAACTTGAAGACCAGCATCAATAACTCCTTTCAAAGCTGCTGCCATTCTTTGTGTATATCGTTTAGTACCAGTATACATAATTGCATCTTTTGCACCTTTACCTAATGCTTTCTTACCTGCCAAATAGCCAGTAAGATATGCTGCAGGTACACTTTTTCTAGAACCTTTCCAACCTTTTTCAAGTAAATATCTAGAATGTGCAGATGCAATAACAGTATCACCAGTCATTCCAGGGGTAAGGATTTGAACTTGTGTATTCTCATTTGAAATATTTACAGTAATGAAATCACGCTTACCCATCAACATGGTACCACGTTTTCTATAATTGGTCTTTTCTTCTCTAAGTCGTCTCAATATTTTTGAATAGGCCATCTACAGGATCTGATTTTGAAACTGCCATTATATACGTTAAGCGTGAAGTAATGCACAAAGCAAAGCTTTCTGAGTATGAAGTCTATTTTCTGCCTCGTCCCAAACTACAGATTGAGGTCCATCTATTACAGATGAAGTAACTTCTTGATCACGTTTTACAGGAAGACAATGCAAAAAGATCGCATTTTTCTTTGCAAGATCCATGATTTTGTCATTAACCTGATATTTTGGAATAAATTTTTTGATTCTTTTTGAATCGTCATTATGAATTGAAGAATAAGTATCAGTTACAACTACATCAGCATTTTCAGCTGCTTTTAGTGGATCAGTAGTTAATTCAATATCAGTTAAATTTTGAGAAACTTTTACAGTAGATTTATCAGGTTCAAACCCTTTAGGAGTTGCAATAGACATTTTAGCACCAGATAAAGCTGCACCATAAATCATTGAATTACATACATTATTGCCATCTCCAATCCAAGCAATTTTTAATCCCTTGAGGGTTTTTTTCTTTTCTTTAATTGTCATAAAGTCTGCTAAAATTTGACAAGGATGAAAAGAATCAGATAGTCCATTAATTACAGGAATACTTGCATGTTTAGATAATTTATCAAGTAAAGTATGATCATAAACACGAGCCATTATGCAATCAGTATATCGTGAAAGAGTTTTTGCAGTGTCTTCAACTGACTCACCACGAGATAGTTGTGTATCATTAGAAGATAAATTAATTGTATGTCCACCTAACTGATACATTCCTATTTCAAAACTTACACGTGTTCGAGTTGAAGGTTTTTGAAAAATCATCGTTAGTGTTTTATTTTTTAAGACGGGTTTGTTTCCGCCTTTTTTTAATTCTTTTTTTAATTTAATGGAATGATCAATTAGTCCTAAAAATTCTTTTGGAGTTAATTCCGCTAATGTAAGTAAATCTTTTGTTTTAATTTTCATTTTTTAAACCGTCCAAATAATCCTCGTTTCTTTTTAGATTCTTCTTCTTTATCTTGTTTATGTATCTCTTCTTCGTCATTAAATGAAATTACTTTAGATTCTCCAGGTTTAGGTTTACCATCTTTAAGCCATTGACGAATTTTATTGCCTAACTTGATGGCTTCAGCATCAGATTCTGGTGGAGGTATGTCAAATAAATCAGAATATTTTGCAATTTCATTATCCTTGATTCCATAAAATGGATCATCAGAAATAGGTTCTGGTGTTGGTTCAGGTTCTGGTGTTGGTTCTGGTGTTGGTTCAGGTTCTGGTGCAGATGCATCAATTTTTTCTATTTTAACATCATTTAATGAGCCAAATACAGTTTCCAAAAAGATATTTTTATCAAAATGTTTTAAATCAGAATATTCCTGTCCAGTTCCCAAATAAAGAACAGGAGTGGATGTAACTTTTACAATAGATAATGCAGCACCGCCTTTTGCATCAGCATCACTTTTAGTCAAAATGGAACCATCAAACTTTACGTATTTATAAAATTCACGTGCTTGATTTACAGTATCATTACCAGCTAAAGAATCACCAACAAAAATAGTCATATCAGGATTTACAACTTTAGTAATTTTTTCAATTTGCTCCATTAAATTTTTACTTGTTTGCATTCTACCTGCAGTATCAATTAATACACAATCTGTTTTGTGAGATTTTGCATATAGAACAGCATCACGAGCAACTGCAGCAGGGTCAGACTCATAATTTTGTGCAACAAGTTTTAGATTAAGACGATTAGCATGTTCTCGCAATTGCTCTATAGCACCAGCTCTAAAAGTATCAGCAGCTGCAATCACAACTGAATATTTTTTTTCCTGAAGTAAAGATGCAAATTTTGCTAAAGATGTAGTTTTTCCAGTACCATTAATTCCAACAAATACAATCAAAAAAGGTTGATTCTGTTTCTTTTTTTCATCAATTTTTTCAAAAATATCAATATCTCCAACATTATCAAATAAACTAGAAATACTAGAAATGAAATTATCTTTAACAAATTTTTCAATTTCATTTTTATCAACTTTAGAACCAATTAATTTTTCTTTTAAATCAGATTTAATAGAATCAATAACTTCACCAGCTACATCAGATTCTAAAAGAGAAATTTCAAGTTCAAAAAGAATATCTTTAATATCTTTTTCATTAAGTTCTTTTTCTCCAAGACTCTTTGCTGCATTAGAAAACGCCTTATGAAGACCATCAAACATAATTTATCCCAAATTTGGCGGTTGTTGGGATTGCATTAATTGATTCATCTGTGCCTTACCTTGTTCTAATCTATTTGATGCATCCTGTTTTTTGGCAGCAGTATCTTGTAAAGCAATTTCAATTTCTTTTAGTCTAGCTTCAAAATAATTAATTGCTGCAGGAAAATCTTTTTCAACTGCAACACCAGCACCAATATTTACAACAATTTTATTATTGGATGAAATTTTTGTTGGAATATAAGCTCCCATCCCAAGAGGAATTAAAGTATCAGAATTAGGTTGAGTTCCAAGTGATTTTATTGATTCAATAGCAGCAGTAGCTTCCCTCAAAATACTTACAAAAGTTCCTTCTCTTTGAGATAAATCAGAAAAGTATGTTTCAAGCATTTGCATTTGTTGCATCATTTGTTCAGCCTGTTGTTCACTCATTTACAACAGATGATGCTGAGATGGTTATAAATTCATTCATGAGCTAAATTTAGAAAATAAAAAATAAATAAAAAATAAAGATCTAACTTTATTTTGCTTTAGAGAATCTATCTTCAACTTCATCCCAATTTACTACATTCCACCATGCTGCAATGTATACTGGTCTTTTGTTTTGATAGTTTAGATAGTATGCGTGTTCCCAAACATCACAACCCAATAATGGTACTAATCCTTCAGTTCTTGGACTAGTTTGATTTGGCATTGATTTGTATTCAACTTTAGATGTTGAAGGATTGTATACTAACCATCCCCAGCCACTACCTTGAATTACTGCAGTAGTAGATGTGAATTTCTCTTTAAAGTCAGCAAAGCTTCCAAAAGAATCATTAATTGCATCAGCAATTGATCCTCCAGGTTCTCCACCACCATTTTGTTTCATGTTATTCCAAAATAACCTGTGGTTATCATAACCACCACCATTGAAATTAACTGCTCCTCTTTGGGCTTCTGGTACTGAATTAATATCAGACAAGATGTCTAGGATATCTTTTTCTTGAATATCGGCAGGACATGCTTCAAGGGCTGCATTTAATTTGTCAGTGTATGCTTGATGATGTTTTGTATGATGTATCTCCATTGTTTGTGCATCAATGTGAGGTGCTAATGCATCATAAGCATATGGCATTTCAGGAAGTGTGTATTTTCCCATGATATATTTTAAAATTTATTCCATTTATTGCTTTAGTAAGCAATTCATTTTTACTTGTTAAAAAACTAAAAAATTCATGAAATCATTACTAATTTTTTCCATAACGCTAATTTTACTATCTAGCTTTATTGTATCACAATCAATTCAATCTCAAAATGAAATTAAAACATACATTGAAAATAGTGTACCATACATTGGTACTGAAATTCCAAGAATGGATGGAATTGATGGAACTGGAATTAAAATAGCAGTTATCGATACTGGTGTAGATTTTAATCATCCAGATTTATTTGGATGGGGTCCAGATGGAAAAGTAATTGGAGGATATAATTTCATTCAAGAAGATCAATTACCAATGGATAACAATGGGCATGGTACTAAAGTTGCAGGTATAATTGCAGCAGATGGAAATTTGTTAGGTGTTGCACCTAAAGCAAAAATTCTAGCTTATAAAGTATCAGAAGATGGAGAAGGAGTATCATCAGAATTAATCAGAAAGGCAATTGAAAAAGCAATTGAAGATAAAGCAGATATTATCAATATTAGTTTAGGAGTAAACAAAACTAATTCAAAAATAGACAATGCAGTAAATCACGCATTAAATAATGGAATTTTTGTGGTGACAGCTGCAGGAAATGATGGACCAAAATTTGAAACGATTGGAAGCCCAGGAAAAAATTTTGAATCAATTACAGTTGGTGCAACTTACAACAACATGACTTCAAGTTTAATTGCAACATTGGAAATAAATGAAAAACAATATACAGTAATTCCAATGGTTGGATCCTCAAAAACAAATGAACCAATAACTGAAAAAATAATTTTTGCAGGTTATGGTAAAATTAATAATTTAAAAGATATTGATGTTAAAGATGCAATAGTAATTGTAGAAAGAGGCAGCAATGTAGAAGGAGAATTATTATTTTTTTCAATTAAAGAAATGAATGTTGCAAGTGCAGGAGCTAAAGCATTAATTGTTTACAATAATGAACCAGGGATTTTTTTAGGTGAATTAATTCATGAGTTTTCAGAACCAGGATATATTCCACAAATTCCAGTAGTTTCAATAGATAGAGAAGAAGGACTAGAAATTATTGAATCAATTGAAAGAGATAATGAAGGAATAATGAATTTATTTTACAATCCAGATTTTATAGCACATTTTAGTTCAAGAGGACCAGTATCACCATTTTACATTAAACCAGATATTGTAGCCCCAGGAGCTTACATTAACACTACACAAAACAATGGAATCTATAACTTGACTAGTGGAACTAGTTTTGCAGCACCTCATGTTAGTGGTGCAGCAGCATTATTACTACAAAAAAATCCAGAATTAGAAAACCATGAAATAAAATCATTGTTAGTCACTACAGTTCAACCAGTTTCAGATGCCTATGGGCAAGAATTTTCATTACATGAATCAGGTTCAGGAAGACTAGACATAGCAAATGCCTATAATGCAAAATTAATAATCAGTCCAACAAATTTTGTCATTAATTTATCAAAAGATCAACCCTCAATAGAAGAACAATTAGAGTTAAAATTAATTGAAGGAAACTTAGAAAAAATTGATGTTAGATTTGAGGGACCAAAATTCATAGAGTTTACACATGATATTAAAAATAATAATTTACAAATTGGATTAAACATAGTTGAAGAAAAATATGGAGAACATGAAGGAAAAATATTCATCAATCACGATAAAATACAATATACAATTCCAGTGCTTATCCACCACACAGAAGGTTCAATTTCCCTAATCCAAGAAAATGAAAAATTATTTTTTGAAATCAACCATCCAGATGGATGGAGTTTTGCAAAAATTACAATCACAAATAGTAAAAATGGAAATTCAGATACAATTAGTACAACACCAGATAAAAAAACATCTTTAGAGATCTATGAAAATGGAGAATATTGGGTAGATGCTAAAATCAAAATTAATGGAAATACATCTGATGCATTTAACACAATTAAAATTAATTCACTTTCAGAAAAAATAGAAAAATCAGAATTAAGAGATATTCCAGAAAAACAAATTATACTAATAGTTTCAATAATTGTGATTATTGGAATTGTAGGATTAATTATTAGAAAATAAGTTATAAAGAATAATTAGGACCTGCTGCAATTATATCATCTGAAACATTTTCAAATTTCTTAAAGTTTTCAACAAACATTTGAGCTAGTTTTTTGGCAGAAAGATCATAGGAGTCTTTGTCAACCCAAGTATGTTTTGGATCTAAAATTTCAGATGGAACACCTTCAACTTCTATTGGAATATCAAGATTAAGTAAATCATCGTGGCGATATTTTACAATATCAAGTGCACCGGAAATTGCGGCAGTAACCATTGCACGACTGTATTTGATCTTTATTCGTTTACCAACACCATATGGACCACCAGACCAGCCAGTATTGACAAGGTAAACTACAGTATTGTGTTGATTAATTTTTTCACCAAGAAGTTTTGCATAAACTGAAGCAGATCTAGGCATGAATGGGGCTCCAAAACACTGAGAAAAGACAGATTTTGGTTCTTTGATGCCTCTTTCAGTTCCTGCTAATTTACTAGTATAACCAGACATGAAATGATACATTGCTCCCTCTTTGGTTAACCTAGAAACAGGAGGCAATACACCCAAAGCATCTGCAGTCAAAAATACAATAATGCGCGGATTTCCACCAACACTAGGAATTACGGCACCTGGAATGAAATCTAAAGGATAACCAACACGAGTATTTTCAGTTAATGAACTATCATCATAATCTGGAATATTATCATTTAAGACAACATTTTCTAAAAGTGCACCAGGTTTAATTGAATTCCAAATTTCAGGTTCTGCTTCTTGACTAAGATTAATACATTTTGCATAACATCCACCTTCAAAATTAAATGTTCCATTATCAGACCAACCATGTTCATCATCACCAATTAATTTTCTATTAGGATCTGCTGAAAGAGTTGTTTTACCAGTGCCAGATAATCCAAAGAATAATGCAGTATCTCCTTTTTCACCAATGTTTGCAGAGCAGTGCATTGGGAAAATATTACGACCTGGTAATAAGAAATTCATTACACCAAACATTGATTTTTTCATTTCACCAGCATATTCAGTACCACCAATCAAAACAATTTTTCTTGTTAAATCAATTAAAATAAAGACATCAGTTCTGGTTCCATCAACTTCAGGATCTGCTAAGAAATCATTAATACATAAAATAGTAAATTCAGGTTCATGTTTTTGTAATTCTTCATCTGTAGGTCGAATAAACAAATTACTTGAAAACATACTTTGCCAAACATGATCATTAATTACTCTAATAGGTAAACGAGTTTCAGGGTCAGCCCCTACAAAACCATCAAAAACAAAAAGTTCCTTGTTAGCAACAAAGTCTTTCATCTTTTCAAAAAGTTTTTCAAATTTACCACTTGGGAATTGATGATTGATTTTTCCCCAATCAATAGTATCATGGGTTTTATCATCATATACAATAAATCGATCATCAGGGGATCTACCAGTATATTTTCCTGTATCAACTGAAAGAGAACCTGTAGAGTTTACAACACCCTCTTTTCTATCAACTGCTATAGCCACCATTTCATCAGTAGGTAAATTTCTATGAACTTTGAATGGATTGATTCCAAAAGCCGTTAATTGGGCTAAAAATTGTTCAGTTGTAGATCTACCTAGTAATTCTGTCAATATTCTATTCTCCTATAGTGTGTTTGAGCAAATCCATGGGTCATAAGATATTTAGATCCGCTCCGATTTTCCTTATTATCTCTTTTCCATGTTGAATTTTTTTAGGTCGAGGAACGTATTTATTCCAAAATTCAAGACTTAGTTCCATGCCAATCAATCAAGACAAGCTTGCAAAAAGACAGGAAGTAAAAGGAAACAAGCCTGATTTTGTCAGACCAGAAAGTTGGCGTTATGTTAGACTTCAAACTAATTGGAGAAAACCAAAGGGTATAGATCATCACCAAAGGAAACAAAAGAGTAGAGGTCGTCCAGGTTTAGTTAAAATTGGATATGGTGGACCTAGAGATGCAAAAGGACTACACCCTTCAGGATTTACAGATAACTTAGTTTTCAATATGTCAGATTTAGAAAAATTAGATCCAAAAAAAGATGGTGTAAGATTTGGACATAGTGTCGGTACTAAAAAGAGAAAAGAAATTGTCGCTAAAGCAGTTGAAAAGAAATTTAAAATATTTAATGCAAGAGTGAATGCAATTGGTAGTTAATCTTAGAGCAAAAAAAAGACTGACCTCCAGAGTTACGGGTGTCGGAATTCATAGAATAAAATTTGATTCAGACCACTTAGATGATATCGCAGATGCAATTACTAGAGAAAATATTCGTAGTTTAATTACAGCAAATACAATTAAGATAAAATCATTTACTGGAACATCAAGAGGAAGAGCACAACACAAATTAGATCAAAGAAAGAAAAGAGGCACAACACAAGGTTCCAAAAAAGGAACAAAAGGTGCAAGAGTAGGTAAAAAAACAGTATATGTTGCAAAAGTACGTTCACTAAGAAGATTATTAAAAATTGCAAAAGATAGAAAAGATTTGACCAATCCAGAGTTTTGGGTATTGTACAAAAAAGTAGGCGGAAACACAGTCAGAAATAAAGCTCACTTGAGAACTTTGATGGATGAAATCAAAACTAAAAGAACAGATTAGAATTTAAATAATTTTTTCTCAAAATTTTCAATACTACCATTTATGATTTCCATACCCTCATCACTAAGCATTTTTGTTTTGACATGTTCACCATATGCATAACCACCAATTTTACCAGTAGACATTACAACTCTATGACATGGAACCAAAACAGGATAAGGGTTCTTGTTCATAATTTTTCCAATAATTCTTTGACCATTTTTTAATCCGACAGCTTTTGCCAAATCACCATAAGTTGTAATCTGACCTTTTGGAACATCGAGTAATTTTTTGTAAACTTTATGTTCAAGATTCATAATTTTATTATTTCAAGTGAAGTAGAATCAAGGAAGTTGAGAATTTTTTGTTTATTTGATCCCAATCCACGCCAATCTAAAAGAGCAAATTTTGCAGTACTATTTTGTTTTATAATATGCGAAAATAATTCTTCATCAATATCACCCAATGCATGTTTTGGTATTACTGTTCCAAGAGAATATCTACCTTCGAGTAACTCATGAGTAAATTTTGAGGGATAATGAGTGCCACCAAAACAAATTGCTACAGGATTTTTAGAAATATTATTGGAAAAAACACGATCAACTAACTTGGCAACAGAATGACACAATGAAACATCAGTCCATTGTTTTTCAGTAGTACCAATTTCTATGAAAATTGTAGGTTTAGTTAATGCAGTAGGACCATGATGAGTAGCTTCAATGGTTATTTGAAATTCTAAAAATTCAGATTGATGATTTTGTAATGTTTGAAGATATGCTTTTTGGAGATCTGGGTGAGGGATTGCAACTTGCCTCTCATTACCACCAAATTTAGCTTCAGAAAAATTTCCCGTACTGTGACAAGTTAATGCCAACACACCAGATTCTGCAGCATGTTTTGAAAGAAATACAAATCCATCATAATCATATTTTTCTTCAAGCCAATCAGCAGAAATGGTAGGAGTTGAAATTATGATCAAATCATAATATTTTCCACGGAAAATATCACCATCTAAAGTCATTTTTTGTGAAAGAAAATTTGCCATATTGTAACCTGCAGGGTCATCTCGATATGCAATTAAAAGTTCCATGAGATAAGGAATATAAAGACACCTTATTAATTTCCACCAATGAACCCGAAGCAAACTTTGAAGAATTGTGCTAATACATTGAAGATGACTAAAAAACCAGATAAGGAGGAATATTCACAACATTTGAGATTAGTATTAACTGGAATTGCAGGAGTTGGTACTATTGGATTTATAATTCAATTTGTGTTTTCGGTAGTTACATTTGGTCGATAAAATTGTCTGAAGAAATTAAATCACATTTATTTGCAATTAGAACCACAGGAGGACAAGAAAAAGTGGTAATGAGGTTATTAGAAGCTAAAGCCAACGCTAACAAAATTAACATTCAATCAGTATTTTGGGTAAGTGATCTTAAAGGATATGTCGTCGTTGAAGCAGTTAATCCTAGCGATGCATATTTGGCAGTTGAAGGTGTTAGACACATTCGTGGTCAATTAAGAGGAGAGTTATCATTTGAAGAGATAGAAGGTTATCTTATCAAGAAATCAACAGTTTTAACATTAGCAGTGGATAACATTATCGAAATTACTGGCGGTCCATTCAAAGGAATGAAGGCAACAATTACTAGAATAGATACAGACAAAGAAGAAGCCACAGTTGTCTTACTAGATGCAGCATATCAATTGCCAGTAACAGTAGATGCAAACTACCTAAAGCTTTCGAGTGGAGCTTAGGAAGGATTAAATTTTGATTTTGAGTTGAATAGATAATGGGAGAACAAAAAGTATCATCACTTGTAACAGGAGGAGGAGCATCAGCAGGTCCACCATTAGGTCCAGCATTAGGTCCTCTAGGCGTTAACATCATGGAAGTTATCGCAGCAATTAATGAAAAAACTAAAGACTTCGAGGGAATGAAAGTTCCAGTAACTGTCATAGTAGATACAGATACAAAAAAATATGAAATTGAAATTGGCATTCCTTCAGCTGCAGCATTAATCATGAAAGAAGCAGGAATTCAAAAAGGCTCTAGTACTTCAGGTACTGAATGGGCTGGAGATGTCACAATGGATTCAATTATCAAAGTAGCAAATACAAAACTCGAAAAATCTTATGCATCATCATTAAAATCAGTTGCAAAAACCATCATTGGTACATGTGTAGCATTAGGAGTCAAAGTAGAAGGAAAAACTCCAAAAGAAGTTACTGCTGAAATCAATGAAGGTAAATGGGATCAAAAATTCCAATAATTATTCAGTAAGATAAACAGGATCTTTGTCTGTTTTTTGTAATTCGACAAAGGTTTCAGTATTTTGAATACCATCTATTTTTCCAATTTTTTCAATAACTACAGTATGTAAAGCCTCAAGATTTTTAGCATAAACATCAATCATAATATCAAATCTACCAGTAATTTCACGTATAGAAACAACTTCAGATGTTTCCATGAATTGTTTATGAATGGTTTCTTTTAATTTTGGATCTCGATTAATACCAACAGATGCTTTTACTCCAATACCCAAAAGAGATTCATCAATTTCAATGGTAAATTTTTTGATTAATTTCTTTTTCATTAATCGCTTAATTCTACTATACAGTACAGAAGCATTAATTCCAAGTTTTTTAGACAGTGTAGGAACAGAAATAGATCCATCTTGAGTTAATTCAAATAATAATTTCATGTCAAGGTCATCAAAGCGATGCAATGTGCTAGAAAATGGAGATTGTCATTTAATATATGTAAGTTTTAACAAAAATTTGCCTCTAAATTATAATTATTAGGTATAAAAAATGAAATTTTTTAAAATAAAAGAGAGACAAAATCTCAAACCCCTAAACGATTTTAAGTAGGTTTTCTGGAAATTGTTCGTAATGATTACAGAAGCACAATTTGGAGAATTGATCACAAAGATCAAAGCAGACTCTAAAAAACGAAAATTTAAGCAATCAATTGAGCTAATTATTAATTTTAAAGATATTGATGTCAAAAAAGGATTTGCCATCAACGAAGTAATTCAACTTCCAAAAACAAGTTCACCTGCAACAGTGTGTGTAATTGCTACAGGAGATATGAGTCAAAAAGCAAAGACAGCAAAAGCAGATGTAGTAATTGGAAATGAAGAATTAACAAAGTATGAATCTAACAAAAGAGAATCTAGAAAATTCATTAACAAATATGATTTCTTTTTAGCAGATACAAAAATCATGCCAACAGTAGGTAAAGCACTAGGTCAGCTTTTAGGCCCTAGAGGAAAAATGCCAACACCAGTTCCATTTAATGCTTCAATTGATGCATTCCTAGCAAGATTTAGAACATCAATTAAAGTTAGATCAAGAGCATCATTATCAATAGCATGTAAAATTGGTGATGAGTCAATGGAAGATGCAGATTTAGCAATTAACGCATTTACTGTTCTTAGTGCAATAGAAAAGAAATTACCAAACGGTGAAAAAAATATTAAAAAAATCATGCTAAAAACTACAATGGGTAAACCACAAAAACAACTCCAGGAGATAAAGAAGAAACATGCATGAAAATAGAACTACATATCCAAAAAGAAAAACAGAAATGTATCAGCAATTAATAGAGTTACCAAAAAAATACAAAACCATTTCAATAATTAAAATGAAAAAAGTTCGTTCTACACAAATTTTACCATTAAGAAAAACTTTGAAAGGGGAAGTAGAATTTGTATGTGTTAAAAACAACATTGCAAAAAAAGCACTTGAAACATTAGAGATTCCAGGAATGAAAGAAATATCCCTAGAACTAAAAGAACAACTGATATTCATTTTTACAAACATGTCACCATTCAAACTAAACGTGCTATTGGGCAAAAACAAAGTCATGATGGGTGCACGTGCTGGAGATATTGCAAGTATCGATATTGTAGTACCTGCTAAAAATACAGGAATTGCACCAGGACCAATGCTTACAGAATTCAAAGATGCAAAAATTCCAACAAAAATTGATCAAGGAACAATTTGGATTGCAAAAGATACAACACCAGCAAAGAAGGGCGAAACAATTAATGAAAAATTAGCATCAATTTTAGGTAAATTAGACATCAAACCAGTAGAAGCAGGAATTTCACTTTATTCAGCAGTTGAAGATGGTCTCAAATACACTGAAGAAGACATGATAGTAGATGTTGAGAAAACAAGAAATGCATTTGCACAATTCCACCAAGAAGCAATATCACTCTCAATTGAGGCAGGGTATATCACTGCAGATAACATTACACAAATTCTTACAAAAGCAGCACAATCTGCACGCTCAGTATCTGTTGAATCAGGTTTCATGACAGATGAAACAAAAGAGCAAATTTTACAAAAAGCAGATGCACAAGCTAAAGGCGTAGCAAGCCAAGCAAAAGATTACGCACCAGCCTAATCAATCGGTATTTTTTACCTTAGGTAAATTCCAATTATACTTCATTGCAATTAACCTCAAAGAAGTAGTTAGAATTATTCCAACAATAGTAGCATAGTATAGTTCATCTGTAAAATACAAAATAATAGAAAATATTACAATGCCAATAAAACTTGCAGAAAGATAGAATTCTTTTACAAAAACTATAGGAACTTGATTAACAAAGATATCCCGAAGTATACCTCCTCCAGCAGCAGTCAAAATACCTGCCAATAAAATTGCCAAAAAATTTAATCCAAAAATATTGTATGCAAAAGTTGCTCCAATAATTGTAAACACTCCTAATCCAATAGCATCAAATTTCAAAAATAGATTGCAATGTTTTTTCAAACGAGAATACAAAAAGAAAATTACAATTCCAGATGCGATTGTTACCACAACATAAGTAGGATCAGATATAGAGTTAGGAACTCTACCTAAAATTACATCTCTAATCGTGCCACCTGCAACACCAGTAATAGTTGCAAGTAACAAAATTCCTACAACATCAAATTTTTTCTCAATTGCCTTAAAGGCACCTGTAATTGCAAATGCTACAGTACCAAACAGATCTAAAACATAAATAAAAAATTCAGAACTAAAAGAAAATTCTGTCAACAGATACAAAGACAGTACACAGAGTAATTAAGATTAATAAAAATAAGTATAAAATTAAGTTGAAAAAATAAAGTTGCTTAGCCGAATAAGGATGATAATCCTTCCATGGCTGCTTCTTCGTTTTTAGGTTCTTCTTTCTTCTTTTCTTCTTTTGCTGGTGCATCTGCTGCTGCTGCCGGTGCGGCTGCTGCTGTTGCTACAGGTGCGGCTTTAACTGCCTCATCGATGTTAACATCGGCTAAGGCTGCGACTAAGGATTTAACTTGGGCTTCATTAACTTCAGCGCCAGATGATTTAACAACTGAACTGAGGTTTGCCTCGTTAACTTCTTTGCCTAGTTTGTGAAGAAGTAAAGCAGCGTAAACATATTCCATTGTACCATGAATCTCTTAGGGCATAATATAAAACTATGGAGAAGTTACGCCTAAAATTAAATATTTAATTTAGAATTTTAAGACTTCTACAAACAGCATACAAAGTTCGTCTTAGATGTGGATCTGTTAAAGTCTCCATCCTATTTTTTAAAATTCGTTTAGCTTCATCTCTTTCAGTACCTGGAGCCAAAGACAAAACATTGTTAATGAATTCAGGTAATGATTCGCGTATCCAACCATCAAGCATTAGATAAATTTTTGGTGGAATAATATCACATTTATCAACATCAAGATCTAAAACTTCAGCAAAATTCTCAGATTCAACTCTATACACCAATGCTAAAACAACATTATCAGGAGTTGGGTGATTAAGTATTTCATTAGATCTTTCACCAGTTTTTCCTTGAGATATCTTATTTTTGAGACCAATTGGATTAACAATTACACCATTAACACCTACTTTTCTATCATCAATGCCAGTTACAACACCAAAAATAAAGTCATTAAATTCACCATTTTTTTTAATTGAGAAAATATGAGTTCCTTCTTTGAGAGTAGGTTTACTTCCAAACATGATTAGAATAAAAGATTGATTATATTTAATGTAACCATTAATCGACAATTCTTAATATCAGAAAGTAGCATGCCTCAACGTTGGACAAAAATCAGATTTTAAAAGAATTTTCAGCAGATCCTGATAGATACTATAAAGTCAAATTATTTGAAGAACAAGGATTTATCAGAAAAGGCTGCACAAAATGTGGCAGATTCTTTTGGACTTTGGATGCAAACAGAACACTTTGTCCAGATGATGGAACTGACACATACTCATTCATTGGAGAACCACCAACAACAAAACGATTTGATTACACACAAGCTTGGAAACAAGTTGAAGAATTTTTTGTAAAAAATAACCATACTTCAGTTAGCAGGTATCCAGTAGTATGCAGATGGCGTGATGATTTGTATTTTACAATTGCATCAGTAGTAGATTTTCAAAGAGTGATGGGTTCCAAAGTTGTATTTGAGTTTCCTGCAAATCCTCTAGTAGTTCCACAAACATGTTTACGTTTCAAAGATTTAGAAAACGTAGGAGTTACGGGCAGACACTTTTCAAGTTTTTGTATGATTGGACAACACAGTATTCCAGAAAACGGAGGATACTGGAAAGATGAATGTGTAGATTTAGATTTTAGATTATTGACACAACAATTTGGAATTAAAAAAGAAGAAGTGGTATTTGTTGAAGACGTATGGGCAGGTGGAGGTTCATTTGGTTCATCATTAGAATATTTTGTCAAAGGATTAGAACTTGGAAATGCAGTATTTACAGAATTTCAAGGGGAGCTGGGACAACACACAACACTTGATCAAAAAGTTATTGATATGGGGGCAGGGTTGGAAAGATTTGCATGGATTACAACAGGCACCCCTACTGCATATGACTGCTGCTTTGGTCCAATAACTAATCACCTAATGGAGAAAATTGGAATTGATTCAGATTCAGAAATGCTTAGAAACTATTTTACAACAATTGCAAAGAATTTAGAAATTTATGATGACTTGACAGAAGTTAGAAAACAAACTATCAAGACAACAGGGTTAACTGAAGACCAACTTAACAGAATCATCACACCGCTTGAAGGAATGTATTTGATTGCAGATCATTTGAGAACTTTGATTTTTGCAATTACAGATGGGGCATTGCCAAGTAATGTTGGTGGAGGATATAATCTTCGAATGATGTTAAGACGAATTAATGGAACAATAGATAGAATGAATTTCAAACTAGACATTGATGAATTAATTGACATGCACATTGACTATCTCAAAGATACCTATCCAGAACTTGAATCAAAAAGACAAGATGTCAAGACCATCTTAGAGTTAGAATCTCAAAGGTATGTGGAATCAAAGTCAAGAATGGGTAAGATGGCAACCAAACTCAAAGACAAAGGAAGAGCACCATCAGTTGATGAATTAATCACACTGTACGAATCAGATGGAATTACACCTGAATACCTCAAAGAAGTAGATGTAATTTCAGAAATCCCATCATCATTTTATGCAAAATTATCAGATTTGCACCAATCAGATAAGAAAAAAGTAATGGAACAACTTTCCTTGGAAAACATTCCAGAAACTGACATGTTGTTTTACAAAGATGACCCAATGGAGTTTGAGGCAAAAGTTCTCAAAGTCTTTGAGAAAGGAATTGTGTTAGATAGAACATCATTTTATGCACGTGGTGGCGGACAAGAACCAGACCACGGAACCATAGCAGGCTTCAAAGTGATTGATGTCAACAAACACGGTGGAGTTATTTTACACGAATTAGAAGGAGGTATTCCATCTGAAGGTGATACAGTATCATGTAAAGTAGATTCAGTTAGACGTGCAAACATTACAAAAAATCACACCAGTACACATATTCTAAACTCATCAGCTAGACAAGTATTAGGATCTTGGATATGGCAACACTCTGCATTCAAAGAAGATGATCACGCCAGATTAGATATTACTCATCACTCATCATTAACTGATTCAGAAGTGGCAGATATTGAAAAAACTGCAAACCAAATTATTGCAAAAGACATGCAAGTAACTATAGAAAACTATGACAGAGGAACTGCCGAACAAAAGTATGGTTTTAAAATTTACCAAGGCGGAGTTGTTCCAGTAAAGTCTGTAAGAATTGTATCAATTGAAGACTTTGATGTAGAAGCTTGCGGTGGAACTCACGTAAAGCAAACTAAAGATATTGAACTAATCAAAATTACAAGAACAAAACGAATTCAAGATGGGGTGGTCAGATTAGAATTTGTTTCAGGACCAACAGCACAAGAATATGTAAAGCAACAAGAAATTATTCAAACACAAAACAAAGAAGAATCAGCACAAAAAGAAATCAAAGATAAAGCAAGAGAAGAAAATAAAGATAAAGCAAGAGAAAAGATTCCAGTATTCATAGAAAAAGTGTTATCTGGAGAATCATTAGAATCTGAAGGAATTAACAATAAAGGAAAACTCTTCTTTACTGCAGATGAAAATTATGATGATTATTTCCATCAAAACTTTGGAAAGAAATTAGTTGCAAAAGATGATACTGCAGCATTTTGTGGAATTTTTGAAGCAGGTCCAACTATACGTGTAATGATATTTGCAGGTGAGAAATCAGGCGTAAATGCAGGGGATATTGCCAAGGAAATAGCCTCAATTTTAGGCGGTTCTGGTGGCGGTGATGCTAAATTTGCTCAAGGTGGAGGTAAAGACACATCTAAAAAAGACGCTGCAATACAAAAAGCAAAATCAATGATTTTAGGATAAATGAAAAATGGAAATTAACTGGAACCAAATTGAAACTAAATGGCAAGCTAAATGGAACGAGTCAAAAGACTTTGAGACAAATCCAAATGAGAAACCAAAAAAATTCATTACAGTAGCTTATCCATATCCAAACTCACCACAACACATTGGACATGGAAGAACATACACTCTAGCTGATGTTCATGCAAGATTTTATCGAATGCAAGGATATAACGTATTGTTTCCAATGGGATTTCACTATACTGGTACTCCTGTTTTGGGAATGGCAAAAAGAATTCAATCCCAAGAAAAAGAAATTCTTGACGGACTACGAAACATTTACCATGTTCCAGAAGAAGATATCAAAACATTTGTTGAGCCAATAAAGATTGCAGATTATTTTCATAAAGAAATCAAAGCAGGAATGATTGAGATGGGTTATTCCATTGATTGGAGAAGAGAGTTTACTACAATTGTTCCAGGTTATCAGAAATTTATCGAGTGGCAAATTACAACTCTAAAAGAAAATGGTAAAATTATTCAAGGTTCACATCCAGTAGGATGGTGTCCACGTGATCAAAACCCAGTATCCCAACACGATACAATGGGGGACGTTGAACCAAAAATTGATGACAAAAATCATCTAGTTAAATTCAAGTTTGGTGAATACATATTTCCAGTTACAACACTACGTCCTGAAACAATTTTTGGCATAACTAATCTTTGGGTTAATCCAAATACCATTTACAAAAAAATCAAAGCAGACGATGAAAAATGGATTGTGTCTGAAGAATGTGCAAATAAAATAAAATTCTTTGGAAAAGAAATTACAATTGAGGGAGACATTGCAGGAACTGAGATAATTGGAAAGTATGCTACAGTAATTCACAGCAATCAAGAGATTCCAATTTTAGAAGCAGAATTTGTAGAACCTGCCATTGGAACAGGTCTAGTCATGTCAGTTCCAGCCCACGCACCAAAGGACTACCAGGCATTAATGGACCTCAAGGCTAAAAATCACGAATTAGCCTTAAAAATTGAGCCTATTCCAATCATTGCCACAGAAGGATACGGAGAGATTCCTGCAAAAGAGATTTGTGAGAAAATGGGAGTATCAGACCAATCTGATCAAAAATTAGAAGAAGCAACAAACGAGCTATATCTCAAGGAATTCACTGATGGAAAACTAAATGACAAATGTGGAGAGTTCCAAAATGAGAAAGTTCAGTTTGGACGAAATAAAGTTAGAGATTGGTTAATGGAAAATAAACATCTAGAAAAATTCCCAGTACTTGAAAATGCTCCAGTAAAATGTCGTTGTGGAACAGAATGTGTTGTTAAAATTTTGAACAATCAATGGTTTTTGAATTACGGAGATGAAGAATGGAAAGAAACTGCAAGAAATTGTTTTGATGAAATGAATATTCTACCAAGTAAAATTACAACAGAGTTCAAAGAGGTAATTGATTGGCTACACGAAAGAGCATGTGCAAGACAACAAGGATTGGGAACTAAACTACCGTGGGATAAAGATTGGATTGTTGAGAGTTTGTCAGACAGTGTAATTTACATGGCATACTACACAATGTCAAGATTTGTAAATGATGGAACACTAAAACCTGAAAACCTTACAAAAGAATTCTTTGATTATGTTTTATTAGATAAGGGAGACATCACACTAGCTGTTAGTACATCAAAATTATCTGAAGATGTAATTGGTATGGTCAAAAAAGAATTCCTATACTTTTATCCAGTTGATTCAAGACATTCAGGACGAGACCTAGTTCAAAATCACTTGTCATTTTTTGTCTTAAACCATGTTGCGATATTTGAGAAAAAATTATGGCCAAAAGAAATTGTTGTTAATGGTTCTGTAATGATGGATGGTACAAAAATGAGTAAGAGTATGGGAAATATTATTCCACTCAGAACTGCAATCAAAGATTATGGTGCAGACCCAATTAGATTAGCAATTATCTCATCAGCTGAACTACTCCAAGATGCTGACTTTAACATGGAATCAGTTTCAGGTATTCAAAATAAGCTTGAGTCACTTTTAGAAGAATGCAGTACCCTCAAAGCAGCACAAATTGGGGATTTGGAGGCTGAAGATAGATGGATTTTATCAAGAACTCAAGGAATGATAGCCCAAGTTACAGAAGCAGTTGAAAAAATGAGGCTACGTGAAGGTCTTCAGGATATACTATTTTCATTTGAATCTGATTTGAGTTGGTATGCAAAGAGAGTAGATGCCAAAGGAAGAGATAATGTTTCAGGAATATTACACAAAATTAATTCTGCCAGAGTTACAATGTTGTCGCCATTTGCACCACATGTAGCTGAAGAGATGTGGGAAAAACTAGGATACACTGAACTTGCATCAAAATCAGCATGGCCAGAATTTTCAAAAGAAGATGTAGATGCCACATCAATTCAATCCGAGGAACTACTAAAATCAACAATTGATGACATTGCAAATATTTTAAAAATTACAAAAATTACTCCACAAAAAATTGTAATCTATGTAAACTCGGATGAATTCAAATCTAAAGTTTATAGAAAAATTTTAGGAATTATGGTAGGAGGTCAAAACAATATGGGAGTAGTAATGAAAGAACTAATTGCAGATCCTCAAACTACAGATGCTAAAAAAATGCCAGACTATATCCAAAAAGTAATCAAAGACTTGCATTCAGAATCTGAAGAGATTAAAGCAATAAAATTAGAATCAAAAGAGTTTGATGAAAAACAATTCCTATCTACAGAGTTGGCAAGTATTGGAAAAAAAGAGTTTGGTGTTGATATCCAGGTATATGCAGCAACTGATGAGGACATCTATGACCCTAAGGGAAAAGCTAGACATGCAAGACCATTCAAACCAGCTATTCTAATTGAATAATTAGATTAGATATGGTCAAATAAAATAAACATCTTTGTGCGCTTCTAACTTAAGGAATCGCCAAAATTATTCTGATTTTAAAAAAGGGGTTTTCCTGTAAGATATGCAAGATTAGGGCGGAGTGTCTTTTTTTAATTGTTCACTGGTATAATATTCTAGACAATTTGGAATCCATGCATGTATGAATAATGCAATACTCATTTTCATTGCTCTCTTCCAATGATACGTATATGATACGTTGTTATTCTCTAAATGTTTCATGAATAAATTTTGATTTACTCCTATTTATTAATTTAGTTATACTTAATCTTAATATTATTATATTAAGTAATACTAACAATTTAGTCATAAATCTAATAACAAAATTTCAAAATTGTTTTTAGTAGATGACACTAATTTTATGTGGAATAATTTAACTTGTTTTCTTATCATTTTTAGCAAATTATTCTGATTTTAAAAAAGGCCTTTTCTTATTCCAATTACAACTATAGCTGGAACCCCTAGATACATTCCAAGGTTTAGTACAATTATAGAAATTCCAATACTCAAAACTTCAGATTCAGAAGTAGCATTCTCCATTAATGACAATGAACTAATCATTGGAGTGATTGCAAGCTTTACTGCTTCTTTGAAGTATGGGTTTTCACGTTCCATATCTGCAATGGTTGGGCTAAATGAATAGTAGACATCATTGAACATTGTCATAAATGCAGTTCCAGATTCAGTTTGTAACAATTGGTTATCTCTTAACTCCCTGAGTTGTTGAACTTGTGGGGCTAGTTCAGAACCATAAGTGGCTGTAGCAATTAGACAACCACCACCTTCAGTTTGAGAGGAGTTATTTTGAGAAGCAGCTTCTAGAGAGATTCTTTCATACACAAGAATGTAGTTTTTACTATGATCTGTAACATATGCATTGTTTTGTGAGTCTAATGCGATTCCCATTGGATGCCCATAAGATTTTGAGCCCCATCCATACTCACCAATTCCAGAAAAATTACCTTCTTCATCAAAAATGTTGATTGGTCCATACACTCCACCTGTTGCAAAAATTATTCCATTAGAATCTACAATTATTGTGTCAGCATGGCCAAAAAATGTTCCTGCGTCTCCACGATGTTCTTGTGTTCCAAATTCAGAAATTTTCTTTTCGTCGACATCATATTTTACAATTTTTCCAGGTTCGGTAGTGTAAAGATTTCCCAGATTATCTTTTAATTTTAACAATCCCATTTGTTCATATGTCTTTAGATGATTACCTGATAAATCGAATTTTTTTATTGTTCCAATCATGTATGTAGAATCACGTCCAGAATTCATGGTGGCCAAGTTTTGTGTTTTAGCAGTGCTTGGATCATACTCAAAAATATAGACATATTCTTCTTGATCAACATAGATAAATGATGAATGATCTAATGATGTAAAATCACCTATACTCCAAGTTTCAACAAGTTTTCCCAACTGAGAATATTTTCTTATTTCTTCATCAGATACAACAACAAAAATCTCATTATTTTGATTTAAAAATAATTCTCCAGATAAATTAAAATCAAAAATTACAGTCCACAGTATTTCATTTGCAGTAGTTAATTTTTTGAGTTGATTGGAATCAATTACATATAGATTATCATTAGAATCAATTACTATTCCCCCCAACATTGGGGGAGTTGATTCACCTACATTTTTCCAAGTTTCTTTGTGTTGATATTGAAAATCAATACCAGCTGCATCTACATTTGGAAATACTATAAAAAGTGAAAAAACAGATACTATTGCAATAATGAATACAGGTTTCAATATCATCTTCAAATATATCCGATATTTATGAAATTCTTTCTGTTTTTAAAAAAGGGCTTTTCCTGTAAGACTAACAACGTTAAGGCGTAGTGTCTTTTTTTGTAGGCTCTTCTTCTTCTATTTGAGAGGGTCTAAATCTAGCAGTTCTTGAAGTTCTTTTTCTAATCTTGTGAGATCTGTTTTATTATCTCTAATCAAATTCTTGATAAAGTCTATTCTCATTTTTCTTTCTTCTTCTGATATTTTTTCCATGATATCATGCCTAAGAATAGGCCAATATTTCAACTCTTATTCATAAAAAAAGGAAAGGGTTACTTGATATTTGATTAGTTGGGGATGTGATATAATTATGACAAAAACAATTAGTTGTAATTTTACAGGCAAAGATTGTAGTTGGTCAGCAGAATCAACAAGAAATGATGATGAGGAATTAATGTCAATGGTTAAAGAACACGTTTTAGCAGAACACAAAGAAATTGAATTGAATTCTGAAAACATTGCAAATATCAAATCACTAATCAAAGTAACTAAGAGATTTTGGTGGTGGGGATAATGGTCCTTTCACAAATGGAACAATGACAATAATACTGCCTATTAGTGATTATTTCTATTAAAAAAAATAATGGAAAATGACAGATTATCTGAATGGTTTGTCCCAAAATTTGGTTCACGAAATTTTAGATTATCAGTAGGAATTTTGTTTTTACCTTATACTGGAATGGTGGTGTCATTTGCAATATGGGGTTCTCTTTCAGTAGAATATGATCTTAATCGAATAGTAGCTATTGGGTTACTCTACTTTTTTGCAATTGGAATAGCAGCACATTGTCTTGATGCATTGGGAAGTAAAAAAAAGCCGTGGGGTCACATATCACATAGAAAAATTTGGATTGTATCAATAATTTCATTAGCCATATCTTTTTCAATTGGATTGCATTATGCGTTTTTAGATTCATGGTTATTATTTCCAATAGGAATCATTGAAGGATTTTTCCTTTTTGCATATAATCTGGAATTATTTAAGGGAAAATTTCACAACGATACATCATTTGTTATATCTTGGGGAATTTTACCTGTTTTTGCAGGAGCTGCAATTCAATCAAACACAATATCAATTGAAACCATAATTTTATCTGCAGTTGCAGGTTTTGCAAGCTATATCCTAATCATCACATCAAGAAAATATAAAATTCTAAAACAGCAAAATGCAAATTATGAAATGTATTATAAAAAAGAAACAATGCTCAAAATTATAACATCTACTGTGATAATTGGTACAGTTTTATTTTTTTTAGCAAGATACCTTTAATTCATTAAAACACATTACATTGTATTGAATAAAATTGAAGGTTTGTTAAATAAAATATTAGATGCTCCTGTAGGTCAAGTTGTAACGATTTTAGGTGAAGCACTAAATTGCAATATTAAATTACAAGTCATAGAACAAAATAAAAATTCTTCAGGCCAATTTGTGAGAAATATTTCAATTAGGGCACAAGAATTTCTAGTCATAAAGGCCAACGTAAAATTTGATTCTGCAGTCTTACCTGAAGTAATTATTACAGATCTTTTAAAGAAAAAACGAGGAATTGGAACAATTCTCAATATGAATAACATCAAAGCCACCAGAAAAATGCTGTCATTAAATCAAGATGAAAATAGTGCATTAAGAGAATATCAAATTATTCATAATGAAGTAGTTTGGTTTACCATAATTGAAGAAATAAAGTTAGGCAGTCTTGGTTCCTACAATAATAGCTGAAGTGCCCCAAGTCAAATCTTGTCTGTGTACTGTCATTCCATAATCTCTCATAGTTTCTTCATATTCTTTAACCCAATTTGTGGCCCTTATCAGAGAAGGCAAATCAACAAACACATTTTTCCAGTTAGGAATAAAAAATCCCAAAAAATAAAGTAGTTTAAAGTACAAATTCCACATTTTTTGTACAAAGAAATTTTTTGGATATGTAAAATCATGTAAAATTATCTTCCCATCTACATTCAGATGTTCAATGCAATTTTTTATCAAAATTTTAGCTGTACAATATTTTGGCAGATAAGATGTTGTAATACAATCAAATTTTTTTTCTAGATTAAGTTTTTCAGCATCTTGATTTACAAAAGAGATATTTGGGTATGAGATTAATTTTTTCTTTGCTTTTTCAAGATAGTTTTTAGTAATATCTACACCAGTAATTTTAGCTTGCGGTAATTTTTTTGCAATTTGTTTTGTAAGGATTCCCGTACCACATGCAAGATCTAATACTGTTTCTTGATCAGATAATTGTTCTAAAATCTTATGTTTCCAAAGAGAGTCTTTTCCAAAAGTAGTCCAATGCACTATATCATCATATGAATTAGAAGTATTGTTAAAAAATGTAGGAACCAAATCTTTTGGGTTTTCCTTAATCATCATTATCCAATATTACCCATAGATATTATCCCTTTTTCAAAGTTAAAAAAAAATAAGACCGGTGGGCTTAAGATCAATACCAAAGAGGTGATCCGATGAAAGCCCATGTCACTTAAGATTAGAAAGTGTCCATTTTTCTAACGACAGTGATTTTGTCTTAAGATCTGAAACTAGTGTTCCAGATGACAGACTTAGTCTTGTAATTATGTAAAGTTAATTTTTGTATATAACGCGCACTCATAATTTGTACTAGTGGTAAATGATGGTAACTAGTGCCACAAAAATGGGTTTCAGATAGTCTATTTATTAGAGTTCAAGGATTCAAAAAACATCTTGAAGATTGCTGTAATGGGAATGGGTGTAGCTGGAAGTTATCTAATGGCCAGACTAAAAGACTCAGAACATGATGTAACAGGTTATGAGAGAGCCATAGAGGAAAGACATGATTCAATTTGTGCATGGGGTACAATAAAATCGGAATTAATAGAATTTTGTAAAAAGACTGGAAGGGATTTTGATGACTTTCTAATTCATGATGGAAAACAAATGCATGTAAAAATGAATGACAATGTTAAATTTGATATTGGCTTAAAGGGATTATGTACGTATAACAAATTAGGATTAATCAAAGATTTCATTAAAGATTCAAAAGTAATTTACGGTAAAGCTCTAAAACTTGAAGAGTTAGAAAAGGAATACGACATGATTGTTGATTGTACTGGATTTAGCAGAATGTATTTACCAAAAATGAAAGAAGATTTCTTTTTACCAACTTATGAATACAAAGTAGAATACGAAGACAAAGTTCCATATGATGACTTTTACATTGAGCCATTTCCAGGAATGTCAGGTTACTTTTGGTATTTCCCACTAGGTGAAAAACTTGCACATATTGGTGCAGGTGATTACAATAAAGACCACATAAAAGCAACAGATAGATTTTTGAAAAAACACGGCGGCAAAATTATTCAAACAAAAGGTCGTCCAATTAGATTAGCAACTCCAAATAAATGCAAACCATACTATTCAGGTAAAGTAGTAGGAGTTGGAGAATCAATTGGTACAGTATACGCATTACTTGGTGAAGGAATAATTCCATCAATGCAGTGTGTAGACATATTTCTTAAAAATATGCATGACTTTGCAGCATATGAAAAAGCAGTTGAGGAACACTACAAGGTATATGCCAAAGTCTTTAATTTTGTACATGCAAAGATTCAGAAAAACTTTAGCTTTCTCAAAGCACTACCAGACTTTATTGCAATTTTCCGTTACATGAAGAAAAACGAAGACAGATTTGGAATGAAAATCAAAATTTCAGATTTACTAAAAGTTGCCAAAGCATAATTGGCTTAAAGATTTTTTGTAAAGAAAACACTAGAATCTTCAAATCCTAAATGCTTGTAAAACTTGTGGGATTCAATACGTTGATTTCCAGATTCTAGTCTTATTCTATGACATTTTTTCTCTTTTCCAAGTTTTATTGAGAAATTAATCAGTTTTTTGCCAATTCCCTGAGAATGATAATTTTGTGAAACAATCAGTTCAGGAACATACATTTCAGATGTATTTTGATTCAATCTAGATAGAAATACCATACTTATCATACCAATAATTTTTGAATTATCAATTTGAGCAACTAGAATTTTTTTATCATCTTCTTGCATGTAGTTTTTTAGTAATGCTGTAAATTTCTCAAGTTCATTATCTTTTTGTGGTTTTGGCCTTCCAAGTTCATCCAATAATTCAAGAAGTGATGGGATATCATCATAAGTGGATTCTCTAATTGTGATATTTTCCATAGAAATGTGTTGTAGTCATTTCTTTTAATGAGTATGTTTTTCTCTAAGAAAAACTAACAGCGCTAAATCCTTCTCTATTAGTTCGATTTGATGCCATGTTATAATCGTAAATCGTTGTGGAATATGCTTGTAGTTCTTCTTTCATTTGATCTAAATTATCTGCAAGGTAGAATCCAGGGCAATCACCTGTAAATTGATAAGTTGCATGCACACGTGCTTTACCTTTTTCATTTTCTAGCCAGCTTGCAAATGGGTATAGATAACAAACGCCAGGTCTGTCAGGATGCATGCTACATGCACCGGCATCATCTAGGAATCTACATGAGATGTGAGTTCCATCTTCTTCAGCAGTTTCATCAGTTTTTCTTTTAAGATTAATTGTAGTCATTGTAGTCATTTGTCCAGATGGACCAGGTTCATCATATGTTACAGTTAGAGTTTCATTTTTAATAAAATCAGCAGTGTTTTTGTATTTCAAACCTTTTCCAATTGTGATTAAATCATCAGAAGTTAATGGTAGTCTACCTTGTCTATCACAGCAATTATGACAATCAGGCCAAAAGCATTTCCATAAAATATATTTTTTTTCAGAATTAAGATAAGGAACATGAAAAATAACATCTTTGACTTTGATTGCAAAATCAGATACATTAGTAATTTTACCAAGTACAAATTTTCTTAAGATAGGATCAAAATCCCAATCCTTTTCTAACAAATCTAATGATTCTTGAATTTCTTTTTGAGACAAGTATTCAGTTATAACCGCTTTTGCAGATCTTATTAATGTTGAGTGAAAAAGGAAAATATGCATCAGCTACAGAAAACAGAAGATTTGTTTGGGCAGAAATTATTTGGCCTTTAATTTTAGAAATTAATGATATTACATTCACACTAAAACAATTTCAAGAAAAACGTGAAAGAGTTTGTAAGGAAAAAAATACAACAATTACAATTGCATCAAGGGGATTAGTTTCATTGGTGCTAAAAGGAATTTTACTGAGAGAAAATGACACGTATGCAATTCATTACAGATTAATTCCATACATGCGATTAAGGGCAAAGTGCGATTATGCAACTGCCATACATGAAGTTAAAATAAAATAATTTTACAGTAGCCCGAGGCAGATTCGAACTGCCGTCTCCGCCTATCCACTCTTGAGATCCAGAGGGCAGAATCCTTGACCACTAGACTATCGGGCTACTTGAAAGTAATTCAAGTAATTTAGAATATAATGATTTGGTGAAAATGGTTTTGAAAGAATTCTATCTTGATGCTTGGGCTATACGTTCTAACTCGTGTCTTTTCTTAACAGATGGAGAAGCAGAATCATTATTTGCTGCAAGAATTAATTGTTCAGCTAAATGCTCTTCAATTGGTTTAGGATTAGAAAATGTTGCTTCTTTAACAGAGTCAGCAATAAATTTCAAAGCCATATCAACTCTTCTGATTGGTGCAACATCAACTGATACATGGTATGTAGTACCACCATAAACAATTCTAGTGGTGTCTTCAGTTGGAGCAGAAAATTCTATTGCTTTAACTAAAACTTGGATTGGGTTTTGTCCAGTTTTTAATTCAATAATATCAAAAGCAGTTTTTACTGTATTAACTAATTTAGTTTTTTTGCCAGTCATCCTACCAGTATTTTTTGCATATTTTTTTCCAAAGTGCATTGATTTATTGATTAGTCTCTCAACAATGTTAACTTCAGCTTTATTGAATCTCTTTAATGCAGAACGACCAAAAGTATAAGGTAAAATTTGTTTTCTTAAAGAGATGGCAGTTTTTAATCCAGGATCTACAATTTCAATATTAGATAAATCCCATTTTCTAAATAATAGTAAATTTTTTGTTTCAGCCATTTCTATCTCCTTGGTTTTTCCTTCTTTCCAATTACTAATTCATGAAGTGATGTACCGTTAACTTTAGAAACTTTGAATCTAACACCAGGAATATCACCCATTGCACCGCCTTGTGTTGCACCCATTCCTTCAATGGTAACTTCATCGTGTTCATCAATGAAATTCATGGCACCGTCTCTTGGCAAAAATGCTGTTACTGATTTACCGTTTTTAATTAATTGAACTCTAACACATTTTCTAATAGCAGAGTTTGGTTGTTTTGCTGAAATACCAACTTTTTCTAAAACAATACCACGTCCTTGTGGTGCGCCACCTAATGGATCTGATTTTTTGTCAATACCAAGTTTTCGTCTTTTGTAAGAAGAAATTGCCCAGCGTTGTTTCTTTTTCTTAGTGGTTAATACTCTACCAGCAAATAATCCTAAAGGTGATTTTCTCATATTCTATAACTCCATTCTTGCCCTTTCAGGACTATTAATTAATACACTGGTAATACCGAAATATCTTTTTGCCAATAATCTTGCTTTTTCAGCATTTCTGCCTTCTCTACCAACTACAATTCCTTTCTTTCTTGGGTCTACCATAACAATTGCCTGTTTTGTCCCATCTGCTCGTGTACTTAATTTTACTTCAGAAATTAATTTATTATTTAATAGATTAGTTAGGAATTTTGCTGGATCTTCATCATATTCTACAAGTTCAACATTACGTTTAACCATATTTTGTAATGATTTGATATGCATGCCACCTTTACCAATTGCTAGTCCCATCTTACCAGTATTAACTACAAAAATTATTCTATCTTGTTTTTCATCCTCAATACAATCTCTTGCAACTGCGCCAGTTACATTTTGAAATAGGGACATCATTCGCATTTGATCAGTTGAAAGTTTAATGGCTTGTGGCATAAAAATAATTCCCGTTTATATCCAGACTAAAAATGTCTCATTTAAACTTAGGTTAGACATTATTTTCCTCAGTTTCAGTATCTTTTAAAATTGATTTGATATTTCCCTCATCGATTGATGTAAATGAAATTGTTGAAATTCTAAATTGTAAGCCACACAGTCTACCTAGTGCAACTGAAGTTCCTTGAAAGTTTACCAGAGGTACTTTTTGTTTTTTTGCATCAGATTCAATTTTCTCAAACATTTCTTTGCTTACTGATTGAGATAATACAATCAACTTTGAATTATTTACAGAGTTCAAAACTTGTTTACTGCCCATAGTTAATTTGTTCTCTTTGCGGGCA